>JAWOCH010000047.1:0-4111 GCA_046483865.1 Candidatus Brocadiia bacterium
CTTTGCGTCTGAGCTTCCTGCCGAGTGTGCACGCCAAGGTTTATGTTGCAGACACCAGGGCAGCGATCGTGACCTCCGGCAACATGACATGGGGCGGCCTCTGCCGCAACTTCGAGTATGGCATCCACGTGACCGAACAATCGCAGGTCCAGCGTATCCGCCGGGACGTCAAACAGTATGCGAATCTTGGCAGCAACATTGGCCACGAGAGACTGGCTTTTCTGGCAGAACTGGCGCGCGAACTTGGTGAGATCCGGCGAGAGGCCGACAACGAAGCCAGACAGCGAGTCCGTCGTGAGTATGACAGGCGGTTTGCCAAGTTCGAGACGGAGGTAATCAGAGCAAGGGCTGCTGGACGCACGCCACACGCCATATTCGCCGACGCCATTATGTACCTCCTTCGCCGCCGCGGACCCATGCGAACGGTCGAACTCCATCCCCTCATCCAGGCGATCCATCCGGACCTCTGCGACGATAGCGTTGACCGGGTCATTGACGGCGAGCATTTCGGCAAGAAGTGGAAGCATGCCGTTCGAACTGCCCAGCAGCACCTGAAGAGAGCGGGCAAAATCGAGCTGGTGGATGGACGGTGGCGGCTTGCAGAAGGATGATCCTCACTATGGGGACGCCCCGGCGGACGACTGCGCCGTGAGCCACTCACGGCGCCGGCCGGCCACCGCTATGAAGTGAGCCGTCGCAGATTGGTGGTGAGGAGCCGGGATCTGCCTGATGCGCCGAAACTCGAAAGCGGGCAAGGCGCCGGGAGATGGAAGCATCCGGGTGGACGACGCAGGCCGCTGGCGCGGCCTTCCACAGTTCGCCGTACGGCGCAACGGCTGTGCCACACGTCACCCTCGTGACCGCACGCCGTCAGAGCCGCGTCATAGTGGTTGTCTCCGCCGTTGCGTTGTGGTCGTCGTGTCGTCGTGGTTGGTTTCTCACTGTTTCCCTTAGTGAGGGGTTCGCTGCGTGCTGGAGCGTTGACGATTTCCTGCGCCCGGGTACACTCGCTGTGACAGGCAACCATCCTTCTCTTGCGGTGAACGGGATCGCGGGATATGGAGCAACTACTGGCGTATTGCGGGCTGGACTGCGCCGTTTGCGATGCGTTCCGCGCCACACGGCAGAACGACGACGCATTGCGCGCCCACGTTGCTGCTCAATGGTCTCAGATGACGGGTCGCGACTTCTCCCCCGAAGACGTCAACTGCGACGGCTGCTCAGCAGGCGATGGGCGGACCGCCCCGTATCTGAACGAGTGCCCCATCCGCAACTGCGCGCGGGAGCGGGATGTACCGAACTGCGGGCACTGCGCAGAGCTCCCGTGCGAGCGATTGGCGCCGGTCTTCGAACACTCCGCGGAGGCGCGCGCCAACCTGGACAGCATGCGGCGACCTTCGGGTCCCACAGGCAACTCCTGACCACGACGACCACAACGACCACGACGAACCGGACTACCGTCGTGTTCACGACGGACGGGTACGGTCAAACACGGAGGCACGGAGGACACGGAGACTGCCCGCCGGCGGCGGGAACGGCGAGACCGGGGAGACGGGCAAACGGTGGATTCGCGGCGGACCGCAGCGGTTCTACCGCGAACTCCCATCGATCTGGATCGTCTCGCGACACCTCGGAAAGTTCGGGCAACCGTAGAACTGCTCGCCCTTGTTTGGGCCCTTCGATGCCGTCCTCAGCACCATGGGCTCGTCACACTTGGGACACAGGGGAACGGCATCTTCTACCATGTCGTCCTCGCCGGACGAGGCGTTTGATACGGGTTCCAGAACGGGCGCTAAGAGTCTGTCGGACTTAGGGGGCCGGTTTTTCTTTGGGAGGGCGGTTCTCCCCAGACCCCGGAGGTGTTTGGTCGGATGGGACGCTCGCACGGTGGTTTTGCGCAAGGGGCGAGTTCTCCCCGCGGCTTTTTCAGGCTCTGGTGAGCCCGAATAGCCGCTTGATGTTGTAGGCCAGGCACACCAGCTGCCATTCGGCCCGCACTTTCTCCATCCCTCGCAGCAGGAATTGCCTGAATCCCAGCACTTCCTTGATGATCCCGAAGACCGGCTCCACGCTTATCTTCCTCTTGGCATACATCCGCCGACCGGCATCGCTCTGCAGTTTCTTTTTCATGTCCAGCAGGACCGGCGAGGTGATCTTCTTCTTTTTGGCCTCCTTGCGGGGGCGAAACTCGTAGGTCCGCTCGGTATGGCTCTCCTCCCTGCTTACCGCCACGTAGGCCTCGATCTCCGCCTCGGCCAGCTCCTCCAGCGCATCGGTGTTCACATAGCCGGTGTCGGCAAGCACCGCCTGGGGCTTCGCCTGGGTGCGGCTCACCTCTCTCACCGCCGGCAGAAGCTGGTTGGCGTCGCTTGCGCAGTTGCTCACCTCGGCGGCCAGCACCATCTGCGTACCGTCGGCATCCACGGCCGCCTGGGCGTTGTAGGCCTGCCGGTATTCGCTGCGCTTGTTTTTGCGCATGATCCGGGAGTCCGGATCGGTCAGGTTCACCTGCTCGTCCGGTTCGGGCTCCTCCCTGGGGGGCTTCGGGATGGGGCCTTTCCTTCTGCCCTCGCGCTGCTCTCGGCGCCTCAGCTTCTCCTGGTAGGCGGCCTTTTGGCTCTCGGCCCGTCGGCGGGCCTGCTGCTGAAGCTCCTTGCGGGCCTGCTGCATCTTCTCAAGCAGCTTCTGGCGACGGGATAGCTTCTGCGGCAGCCTCTGACCGTCGTCCTCATCCTCCCGGTCGGCCTGCTCGGCACGCTCCAGCAGCCGGGCGATGTCCTCTTTGAGCTTCTCCTCCAGTTGGCCGGCCCGCTGGTAGGAGACGTTTTTGTATTTGGAGGCGTTGGCCTTCAGCTGGGTGCCGTCCACGCTGATGGTGCCCACCTTGAGGATGCCCATCCGGCGGGCCAGCTTCAGCACATGAAGAAAAGCCTGCGCCACCGCCTCCTCGTTGGAGGTGCGGAACTCACAGATCGTGGAGTGGTCCGGATGCGTGTCGGCGGTCAGGTAACGGACGGCCACGTCCCGGTAGGTGGCCTGCTCGATCTTGCGGGAGCTGAACGTCCCGCTGGCGTAGCAGTAGATAAGCAGAGCCAGCATCATCCGTGGCGGATACTGCTCCGAGCCGGTGCCCCGGTGGTTCACTTTGAAAGAGGCCATAGGAAGCTGCTCGACGGCCTCGATCACGAAGTGAACCATGTCGTCCTCGGGCACCCAATCGCGTAGATCGGGCGGCATCAGCAGGCGCGTTCGGCGGTCGATGTTTTTGAATCTTGCAGCCATGATGCCCACATGGTATTAAACTGACCCGGTGGGTGGCAAAGTCCGACAGGCTCTTAGCTCCGGTTTTTCAGAGAACGAAGCGCAGCACCAGTCCGAGCATTAGGAGGGCCGTCACGATCAGGATGATCCACCCCTTCGTACTCAGCTTCCGCCCCCGGCCGAACTCCCGGCGGATGAACTCGTCGTAGTCGAACTCGTCCTCCTCGCCGTAGCCGGTGGGGATGTCAGCGCCCCACTTTTCCGCGTCCTCGGCCCAGCCGGTTTTCTCGTCGGAGCCGCACTCGGGGCAGGAGCGGGCCCCGCGGGGCACCTCTGCCCCGCAGTGGGGGCAGGCAAACCAGTCGTCATCGCGCCGCTTGCTCATGGCCAACCCATTATACGCCCGCGCCCGGCGGCCCAAAACCGAACCGCCGCGCCCCGGGACGTATAGCATCACAGTCCGGAACGCACCGCTCCACCACACGGCGCTTCCGTTGAACCCCGGGGCCCCGCGCACTATCCTTCCTCCGGAGCCGGACCTGAAAGGAAGACGCCATGACCGACCCGAACGAGCGCCGCAAGGAACTCTACGCCCTCCTGGGGCGCCTGCCCGACCGCGACCGCCCTATCGCCGCCACCCCGGTCTCCACTGAGGAACGGAACGGCTATACTCTGGAGAGGCTGACGCTGGACCTTAACGGGCTCGAGCCGGTGCCCGCGTTCTTCGTGCGCCCGGCCGACGGCGACGGCCCCCGGCCCACCGTGCTCTACAACCATGCCCACGGCGGCGCCTACGACATCGGCAAGGACGAACTCATCGACGGCCGCGGCGCGCTGCAGGACCCGCCCT
>JAWOCH010000075.1:0-8769 GCA_046483865.1 Candidatus Brocadiia bacterium
TATCCCTGCCGCTCCCGCCGTCCTGGGCGACCTTCGACTCCAGGGCGACTTCCGGCTGCGCGCGGTTGGGCAGAAAGAAGTCGGGTGCCTGGGGCCAGCCGTCGACGGTGTTGTCTGTAACCCTTTCGTAGGGGATCTGTTCGTCTTCGAACAGCGCTACAAGGGCCTCCTCAAGGACGTCTCCTTTGCGCTCTGAGAGGGCATCGCGGACATAGGCGAAAGGGCGGCCCGTGTAGCGCTCGTGCAGCAGGTCGGCGTAACCGACCCCATCCGCTGCACAGCGTTCCACTGATTCCCACCCGTCCTGCGTGTCGACCTTGTGCTGCCGCGTGCGGAAGTTTCCCGGCTCAAGGTCCTCCGGCAGCTTCATGACACTGCCTTCGACCACCGCGTGTATCGCCCTAGCCAGAGCTCTCAGATGCCGAGCGTTTGTCTCTTCGGCTCCGGGGATATCGGCCAGGCGGGCTGCGCGTTCCATGCTGCGGATCTTCCCGCCGCTGACCCTCACTTCCTGCGTTGTGCGCACGATGTCGGACAGCTCATTCCAGGTGTATCCCGTTATCAGGCGCAGGACCATCAAGCTGCAAGGGGAACGCCGGAACACTCGCCCAATCTCCTCGGCGGTGGCGCTGGCGAAGTCGGGTAGCAGATCCCGCGTGCGCTCGTACGCTTCCAGGAAAGCATCGCGCTCGACGACAAGATCGCCCCACGGCACGACATGGTAAAGCGGCGTTAGCAGCGTCTCGTAGCGACGCGCATAAGCCTCGATGATGCTGGCAACCCGCTCAACATTGTCCTCAGGCGAAGCGTCCTGGACAGCGAATAGATGCCGGAGTACTTCGGGCGCCGGCGCCAGCCCCTCGACCAACCGCTCCAGACGCTCGGCATCGTCGGCGCCTTCCACACGCCCAATGGCTCTGAGCTGTTCCATTCACCACCCACTGAATGCGTTGTGGCGCACTTGCCGCTAAGGGCAGCGCACAGGCTGACGAACCTGTGGCCATCGCCTGCATTGTGTACGTTAACGCCGGGCGACGTCAAGGACTGCACGGCCGCCGTCAGCCGGTCAGCTCTTCCCACGGGATGACGCCGCAGCGGTCGGCCCACTGCTCGTAGAGCACGCTCAACTCCCTGACAACGCCCTGGTTGCGCTCGGACAGGTCGTTCTGCTCGGTTCTGTCCTCGACCATGTCGTATAGCTCCCACGGGCCGGGGTAGCGGGAGACTAACTTCCAGCGGCCGCGGCGCACGGCGCGGTTGCCCTCGTGCTCCCAGAAGATGGGCACGCCGCGGTGGAACGATCTGCCCTGCGCCAGGGGCAGGATGCTCCGCCCCTCCATCGGCTGGACGGGGTTGCCGGCGTGCTCGGTGGGATACTCCGCCCCGGCGGCTTCCAGGACGGTGGGCATGATGTCTATGATGTGCACCGGCGTGTGCTCGATGCGCGGGTCGGTGCCGATGCCGGCGGGCCAGTGCATGATGAGCGGCGTGGCGATGCCGCCCTCGTGCACCCAGTGCTTGTAGAGCCGGAAGGGGGAGTTGGACGCGTTCGCCCACGGCAGGTCGTAGCTCATGAACGTGTCGGCGGGGCCGGGGCGGCGTCCGGGGACGTTGCCCACCCGCACCTTGCGCCCGTCGGGCAGCGTGCGCGCGTAGTGGCCGGGCCAGCCGTCGCCTTCGTCCTCGCGCAGGAACTCCGCGCAGCCGCCGTTGTCCGACAGGAACATCACCAGCGTGTTCTCGGCCAGTCCCAGCTCCCGCAGCCGCCCCATGACCAGGCCGACGCCCTGGTCCATGCGGTCAATCTGCGCGGCGTAGACGGCCATGCGCAGGTCCTCCCAGTCCTTGCGCCCGACTTCGTCCCACGGCGGTGCCTTCTGGTCCCGAGGGGAGATGTCCCAGCACGGGTCGAGGATGCCGCTTGCGTTCAGCTCCTCGTGCCGCCGTGTGCGCACGGCATCCCAGCCGCCGTCGGCGTAGGTGCCCTCGTAGCGCGCGATGTCCTCCGGCAGGGCCTGCAGCGGCCAGTGCGGGGCGGTGTAGGAGAGGTAGAGGAAGAAAGGCTCGCCGGCTCCGGCCGCCTCCTCCATCATCTGCACCGCCCGCCGGCTGAAGGCGTCGGTGACGTAGTAGTCCCCGCCGCCGGGATGGATGACCGTGTCGTTCTCAACCATAGAGGGCGGGGCGAAGTAGTTGCCCGCGCCGCCGAGCATGCCGTAGTGGCGGTCGAAGCCCCGCTGGATGGGTATGGGATGGCGTGCGTCGCCGGGGCGCCAACTGGCCGGATCGTTGGGCTTGTAGACGCCGCCGACGTGCCACTTGCCGGACATGTACGTGCGGTATCCGGCCGCCTTAAGAGCCTCGGCGATGGTGACGCAGTCGTCCCGCAGGAAGCCCTGGTAGGCCGGCCCCACGCCGCGGTCCCCCACCATGTGGCCGACGCCGGCCTGCTGGGCGTAGAGCCCCGTCAGCAGGGAGGCGCGGGTGGGGCAGCACCGGGCGCCGTTGTAGGCGTGGCTGAACCGAACGCCCCTCTCGGCCAGGCCGTCCAGGTTCCGGGTGCGGACCTCGGACCCGTAGCATCCGATGTCCGAGAACCCCATGTCATCCACGAGTATCAGCACGATGTTCGGCCTGTTGCGCTCGGTCGGCTGCACGGGGCTCCTCCTGCTCCAAAGCAAAGCGGACGCGCGGAAGCGCGTCCCTCCAGTCAGCTCACGAAGCGGCTGCCTCCCCTGGGCCAGCTGCGGCTCTCAGACCAGGTCTTCCCACTCCTCGCTCTCGCGCATCTGCTGCACCAGGCGCTTGACCTTGCCGCACTGGTCCTTGGGGCAGATAAGCAGCGCGTCGTTGGTGTCCACGATGGCCATGCCCTCCAGGCCGATGGTGGCGACGACCTTGCGGTCGGGGTTCTCCACGAAAACGGTGGTGTCGCTGGTGTCCGCAGCCAGCACGGGGCCCATGAACAGGTTGCCCTGCTCGTCGCCGGGGAAGGCGTCGGTCAGGGTGGCCCAACTGCCGATGTCGCTCCACTCCATGGCCACCGGGATGACGGCCATTCTGCCCTCACGGGCGGCGGGTTCGAGCACGGCGTAGTCAATGGCCGTCTTCTTCAGCCGGGGATAGTAGGTGCGCACGGCCTCGCGGGCGTCCTGCTCGCGCAGGGCCTCCCGCAACTCGGCCAGCACGTCGTGCATCTCGGGCTCATACTCCCGGAAGCCTTTCATCAGCGTCTCGGTGGCCCAGACGAAGAAGTTCGCGTTCCACAGGTAGTCTCCGCTCTCGGTGTAGCGCTGGGCGGTGGGGTAGTCGGGCTTCTCGGTGAACTCCTCGACCTGGTGCACGGGCACGCCGTCGTACTCGCCCAGGGCCTGGCCCATCTTCACGTGGCCGTAGTTGGGCTCGACGCGCGTCGGCTCGCAGGCGATGGCCACCAGGTAGCCGGAGTGCTCGGTGACGAACTGCTCGGCTGCCGATAAGGCGGCGATGAACCTGTCGGGCTTGCCGACGAAATGGTCGCTGCCCAGGCTGGCCACTATGCTCTGCCCGCATCGGCGGGTGACCCACACCGTCTCCAGGCCGATGGCGGCGGCGGTGTCCCGCAGGGCCGGCTCGACGATGAACTGCTCCCGCGGCAGCTCAGGCAACTGCTCCAGCGCCAGGTCCACGCTGTCTTTGCTGACGGAGACGAAGATGCCCCCTTCCGGGGCCAGCCCCGCGTCGCGGAACCGCTCGTAGGCCACCTGCACCGAACTGAGGCCGGCAAAGAGCGGCAGAAACTGCTTGGGCCGGTCCGACCTGCTCCAGGGCCAAAGCCGCGTCCCCACTCCCCCGGCGCGTATGACGATGATCATCTGCATTGCCCCCCTGCCATGCTGGTTGATTGCGCAAGGACACTATCGCCCGAAATGCCATGATACCGCATGGCGCATGGGCTGCAAGCAGGAGGGGTCGTACAGGGAGGGCCTCACTGGGTGATCATCGGCGGGAGGTGGTGGAATATGTCCACGAACACGTCCGGAAGCTGCTCGTGATACTCCGCATACTGAAGCGTTCTGGCGAAGTGACGGGCCCGGCCTTGACAAGCCGTCACGCGGATAGTAAGATTGCCGACAGGCAGTGATTGTCGGTTCGGCAACCCGCCTCGGGCAAGATGCCCGAGAGGGTCTGGCAAGCTGCGGCGAACTCACTGGAGGCACGCAGTGACAGTTCCGCACCCTATCCCCTACCAGGGCAGTAAGCGGAAACTCGCGCCGGTCATTCTGCGCTATTTCCCCGACGACGTCGAATGGCTCTACGAGCCGTTCGCCGGGTCGGCAGCGGTCTCCCTCGCGGCTGCCCAAAAGGGAAAGGCAGAGCGATTCTGGATTAGTGACTGCCTGGAGCCGCTCATGGGAATATGGCAGATGATCCTGGAATGCCCGGAGGATCTGGCAGCGCAGTATAGCGCCCTATGGCACGCTCAGAGCGAAGACCCCGGTGCGTTCTACCTGCGCGTGAGAGACGAGTTCAACCAGACAGCAGACCCGGCGCGTTTGCTCTACCTGGTAGCTCGATGTGTCAAGAATGCCATACGCTTCAATCCGGACGGCGAGTTCAACCAGTCTCCGGATCACCGACGGAAGGGACGACGGCCGACGACCATGCGGAATGCAATCCTGGGCGCTTCACGTCTGCTGGCTGGTCGGTGCAAGGCTCAGAGCGCTGATTACCGGGAGGCACTGCGAAGGCCGAGAACGCAGGACCTTGTTTACATGGACCCGCCGTACCAGGGCGTTAACGGGAGGGACCCGCGGTACCACAGGCAGGTCGCGTTCGACGAGTTGATGGAAGCCTTGGAGAACCTTAACGGGCGAGGAATCCGTTACCTGCTCAGCTACGACGGCTCTTGCGGCGGGAAGAGCTACGGTGAAGAGCCGCCCGAGCAGCTTCAGCTCACGCGCGTTTCAGTGCATGTCGGCAAGTCGGCTCAAGCTACGTTGGTGGGACGCTCGGCTGACACGGTGGAATCCCTCTATGTATCGCCCCGGCTCGCCGACGAATTGGGGGCTCGATCTCGCAAGGTTTCGGTGCGCAACCTGCAAGGCCAGTCGGCCTTATTCCAGTAACTTGCTGACGATCTTATGCAGCAGCCCCTTCACGAAACCAGCCAGTCGGGCCTGTCGCCTTCGGGCGGCAGTAGCAAGGCACTCGTAGTCCTGTGTTTCCTCTTCGCCGCTGAAGGTCAGGGACAGGCGTCGCTCCGGCTTGCCGGCGATGTGCCTGTACTCGTCAGGAGACGCCCAGTAGCACGTCTCACAGACCTCCTGGTCCTTGGTGCCGGCCCAGTTGTCGCAATGCTCACAGCTCCAGGACTTCGACCGTTGACATGAGCGACACAACAGTTGGAACTCACCGGGGCTATCTTCTCCCCCGACATCGTCACCCGCCACCTCGTATGGAACGCAGTGATCGATTTGAAGGTACCGGCTCTGATAGGCGGTACCGCAGATGTCGCACCGCCCATCAGCCATCTCGATGAGTTCCTTCTTGAACGCTCTGCTGAATGTCTTCCTGCCTCTCAGCTTGTGCTTCTCAATCTCCGTTGGGTCTCCGAACCGGTAGGCTGCGATCTTCCTCCCGTCGCTCCCCCTGACCCGCACGGTTACGAGCGGAATGCCCGCCTCCCTCACGTCCCGGGCCGCGCGCGGGGGGTGATTGTACCCGTAGATGTCGCGTAGCTCCTCGGTGGTAACCTGTCCGTGTTCCAGTATGTGATCAATGACAGTCCGGGGCCGTTTGGCGGTCACCTTCTCAATCGCCGCCAACAGGTCAGGGTGCAGGTCTTCTCTCATATCGGCCCGATCCCTCTGGCATATGGAGTCACCTGAGACGCCCACGCACCGATGCATGGCAGGCTGAGGCCCCCTGAGCCGATCCTAATCCGGCGCGCAGCGGCGCAGCCCGCGCCTCATCCCAGCCAGCTACGGGATGTGCCCGGCGGCCGAACTGCCAGGTGCCTCGGCGGGTTGCTCCAGGCGGGTTATGCGGGATTCGAGGCGGCCGACCTTCTTGCCCAGGTGGGCCAGCCAGATGCCGCCGACCAGCACCACGACCACAAGCGCCACGCCGAGCACGAACCCGGTGGAGACGCGCCGCTCAGTAGACGTGCCCCCGGCGGCCTCCAGACGGCGCTGCTCGGCTTCCTCATCCTCCGGTGCAGAGCGGTAGGTGGCGTAGGGGTAGCGCCCCTCCAGGGGTGGGACGACGACCTTCGGGCGCTCGGTGGGTTCTGCCTCGCCCTCTTCGCCCTTCCCTTCCCCCTCCCCGTCTGCCTTGAACAGGCTGCCGGCGCGGACGGCGGGGCGCTCGGCGGCCTCCTCTCCCTCGGCCTGGTCCCTGGAGCGGACGCGCAGCCGCGGGCGGTCGGGGATGTCCTGGTCGGGACGGCGCACGTTGGCATCTTCGCGTTTCTTCGCTTCTTCGGCCATCTTGGTCTCCTGTCAGGTGGCGTCTCAGCCGGCCTTCCGGCCGTAGGCCCCCGCCGGCAACGTGCGCTCCGGGGCGGGCAGCTCGATGGGTATGGTGCGGCGCGGCCGGCGGGCAGTCGGCGCCTCCATGGCGATGACCTCGCCGGCCAGGGCGCGGTAATCCTCCGCGCCGTGGCAGTGCGGATCGTACTGGCTGATGGGCAGCCCGAAACCCGGCGCCTCGGCCAGCCGGATGTTCTTGCGGATGACCGTCCCGAACACGCGCCGGCCGAAGTGGCCCTTGATCTCGTCCAGAATCTCCTGCGCCAGGCAAGTGCGGGCGTCGTGCATGCAGGCGATCACTCCGGTCACGCGCAGGTGCTTGTTGACGCCGGAGCGCACGCGTCTGACCGTGCGCATCAGCTTGCCCACGCCCTGGAGGGCGAAGAACTCCGTCTGCAGCGGTATGAACACCTCCCGCGCCGCGCACATGCCGTTCAGCGTCAGCAGCCCCAGCGACGGCGGGCTGTCGATCAGCACGTAGTCGAACGGGTGCGGCAGCCGTTCCAGGGCGCCTCGCAGGGCGAACAGGCGTCGCCGCTTGTCGGTCAGCTCCACCGACAGCCCCGCCAGGTCTATGCTGGCCGGGATGATGCTGAGCGACTCCACGTCGGTGGCATGGATGACTGCCCCCGCGTCGTCCTCGCCAAGCAGGAGGCTGTAGAGGGACGGCTCGCCGCGTTCCAGTTCCAGCCCCAGGTGCAGGGACAGGTTGGCCTGCGGGTCGGCGTCAACCAGCAGCACGCTGCGCCCCCGCTCGGCAAGGCATGCGCCGAGGTTGGCCACGGTGGTGGTCTTGCCGACGCCGCCTTTCTGGTTGAGCACGATGATGCGTCGCACGCCTATTGCCCGTCCGCTGGAGCCGGTGGTCTTTACATGAAACGGCGAGCGGCGCGGCGGATGCAAGGCCGGGTGATTGAAATGCGCCGGGCCTTTGCGTTATCCTTCCGTTACGGCCGGAGTGGCCACCAGGGGCCGGGGCCTGCGAGACGAGTTGTCCTCCGGTCCAAGTTCTTGTTCGGCTGAGACTTCCGCCAAATCACGGCTGCCGCATCGGCGCGTTGTGGGGTGTCCGGTAGAGCACCCCGCGCGCCGGGCGGCCGACCTCCTGCACGCGCGAAAGATGGCGAAAAAAGCAAGCGGCAAAACGCGGCGCCGACTCACCGCCGATGACCTGGCGCTCCAGCAGCGCGAGATCAGCATCAGCGAGTTCTTCACCAAGAACCGCCACCTGCTGGGCTTCGACAACCCCAAGCGCGCACTGCTGACCACGGTCAAGGAGGCGGTGGACAACTCGCTGGATGCCTGCGAGGAGGCCGGCATCCTGCCCCACATCCGGGTGGAGATAGAGGAAGCCAGCGGCGACGACCGTTTCCGGGTGCGCGTGCGCGACAACGGGCCCGGCATCGTCAAGGCGCAGATACCGCGGATCTTCGGCAAGCTGCTCTACGGCAGCAAGTTCCACCGGCTGAAGATGAGCCGCGGCCAGCAGGGCATCGGCATCAGCGCCGCCGGCATGTACGGCCACCGCGGTCCAGCGTGTCCCTGGACAAGGGCATGGGAACCTGAAAGCGCGCCTCGACTTGAGGATCATACCGATAACGCATTAGTGAGACATCTTTGCCCGGGTTCAGCATCACTTCAAAAAAGCTGATGACATCGCCGTCGCGTCTGGGTGGATTGCTGCGCAGCACCGCCCTCCCCGTTTGGCCTTCACTCTCCAATGTCTTGAGTCTTTCATCCAGATACGTGACTTGCGCTGCTATTTTATCCGGGTGAAGATTCATTTTTCCCCGATGGCGATTCTCAAGATTGAGTTCGTTGAGCAGGCATCCCAGTCGATTCCAGTCCGCCAGTTTTACTTCCATCCGCAGCTCCCCATCAGATGCTTGAATCAACGAAGCTTGATCAAGCGGCGCCTTATTTAATTTACGCCGGATGTTTTCTATTAAAGGCATGGCCTATTTCATCCCCCTTCCTCTCATTTTCGACCGTTTTCCAACAGTTCTTGAATACTGACAAATTGATACGTTGAAAGAAAACCTTCACCTGACAACGCGCTTTAGTTCAATTCCCTGCTTTTGTGTTCCTTTCCATCAAAACTTAACCGGATCCTTTTTCCCGCTTTTATGGAATCCGCGTGGACAGGTCGCTTCCACAGCCGCTGGAGATTGACCAAGGTCTCCCCGGCAAAGTCCCACTTCAAATCCCGTTCCTCATGCGCATGATCCAGGAGAAGTTCTCCTCGATTTTCGAAATT
>JAWOCH010000169.1:0-2784 GCA_046483865.1 Candidatus Brocadiia bacterium
TCATCTCTCCTCTATACCAGGCAGTCCATGCGACCGGTTGCGCTGATGCGGACCCAGCCGTCTTCCGTCCCGGAGTGGTATGGGGCGTGGTCGGCGGCGCTGCCGGCTGCGCTGCCATACGGCCTCTGCCGGGGCGCGGTCTGGTAACGTTCGCCGCCGGCGTCGGACTGGTAGTCCCCCACCTCGAAGCGACTCACGTCCACCTGCGCGTTCTTCAGGCCGCGTTCCAGATCGGCGAGTTCGTTGCGGATGGCAGTGCGCACCTCGGGGTTCTCCACCCGGATGCGCACCTCCAGGTTCCCGTCGCGCATCTCGACTTCGACCTTCATGCGTCCCAACTCCGGGGGGTCGAGTTGAACGCGCAGTTCGGAGCGTGCGTTGGTGCGGATCATGCGCGCGCTACGAACGACTTCCGAGTGAGTCCAGTTCAGCACGCGGTTGAGCTGCGCGCCCAGCGCGCCGCGTGGCGTCAAAGCCGGGGCGGCTGGCTTCCCGCTGGCCGGTGCGGGAGCGCCGGGGGAGGCGGCGGAGGGGCGTGTTGCCGCCTCTCCCCTTCGGCTCCCTGCACGGCTGTTGGAAAGATCGGGCTTGCGCGCGGCGGGCCGGGCCGGCCGGCCCTCCTCGGCGAAGACAGGGCTCCTCTTGCTGCCATCGTGGCCAGCGCCGGTCGCCGCGCGCTCGTCTCCTTTCCGCGTCCCGCCGTCCGGAAGTTGCTCATCTGCCGACCTGCGCCGGGGCGCCAGTTCGCTCCGTTCCGCGGATGCGATCCTGTCGCGGCCCTGGCCGGTGTGACGACTCTGTGTGCCGCGAAAGGCCGGGCGGGGTTGGCGCACGGGTTCTCGCGCCACGAATGCGCTCTGCTCCGCCGGCCTGCCCGCCACTCTGCGGCCCGCCCTGCCCTCGGAGACGGCCCCCGGGTCGGTCTGCGCACGGCCTTTCGGCGGCTCTTCCTGTTCCGCTCCGGAATCAGGCTTCGGCGGCGTCATCCTGACACGCACCCTCGCGGGGGCAGGACGCTTCGGAGCGCCGGACTCTCCTCGGGGAGCGCCTTCAGGCTGTCGGCCGTTCTCGCGTGGAACGTCGTGTGGCGCCGGACGCACTGCGTGCTCCCGGACGGCTTGCTCGCGTCGCGCCCCCCTGGCGGCGCCCTGCCCGCCGCCCTTCTTCCGCACAGGGGCGGGAACGTGCTGAGCGGCACGGCTCCTGGCTTGCCGGCCGGCAACCGCCTCGCCGGTGCGTTTTTCGGCTCCCTCGCTCGGCTGCTCAGGTCCCCTGTCGGCCTCCTGCCGTGCATGACTGTCCTGCGCCGCACGTTTGCTCTCACTCCCTCGGGCCGCGTCGCCCGGCTCGGCTTGCGCGTCCGGCGGACGCTCCGGACCGGACCGCTGCTCGTACTGCGCTGCGGGCTCGGGCGTGGCGTTCTGGGGCGGCTCGCTTTTGTCCGCCGCCTGACACGCCGCGTCCAGGGTCTCCTCGAATCCCTGTGACGGCGATGGCTCAGGTTGTCGGTGCGCCCGTGTCGGGTCAGGACCGGTCTGGTCGGTCAGGCGCATGAGCTGGGCGGATACGTTCATCCCCTGCCCTTTGCTCCGAAGATCTGGCTATCGGTCGGGGGGCAGGGATGCAACAGGTGTGCCACGGAGTCCGCGGCATAGCCCAGAGGCCGCCTGAAGGCGCTGGACGGGCCGCACAGGCTGCGACGGCGGCACGCCGCGCACGAGCGGCCCACTCACGCGGCGGGCCCCGGACGGGACTTCCTTGCCGGGGCTGCGAAGTTCTTTCCCGCCGTCAGCCTCCGCTCAGGGAACTGGCGATGCGCTCGGCCGCCTGGTCGGCAACGAAGCGCAGGAAGTAGCGCGGCGAGTTCAGGAACAGCTCCGGCCCGAAGCGGCACTCCTCCCGCTCCTGGTTCGCCAGGTAGTAGCTCTCGACGTCGGCACGCACCGACCGGTCGCCGGCGTTCCACTCATCGGTCAGAGCCGCCAGCACCTGGCCGCCCGATGTATCCACGGCCTTCAGGCTGATGGTGACCGACAGCGGCCGGTACGGATGCACGGCCCCCAGCGAACCGACCACCACGACGCCCGCCTGGTGCCGGCGGCGGGCCGCGACCAGCACCTCCAGCGGCATCTGTCCGCTCACGAACGGATCCTCCGACTGCGGCAGGTCGTCCAGGGCCATCAGCACAATGTCGGTGGACGCCGTCCAGGCGGCCAGCTTCTCGGCCAGGACGCGGCTGAACTCTGCGCCGTAGCCGTGGGTGCTGTACTGGCTTTGATCGTGGAACTCGACCACGGCGAGACGCCCGTAGGGAACGGCTGTCGGCCGCGGTCCTCGCGCCTGTTGAGCGGCGCCGCCGGCGCAGCCGGCTGCCAACAGGCACAGCCCGCCCAGCCACAGCAGGAAGCGGGTGCGCGTGAGTTCGTAGTTGCCGCTCATTGCTCCTCCTTTGCTTTCTTGAACTCCTGGAGGAGGCTGAGGATCTCCCGCAGCACCTCCATTTCGGCCTCCTCGGCCTTGCGCATCTCCTCGCGGAAGCCCAGCACGTCGTCTTGCCACTCGCGCAGTTCCTGCTGCATCTGCTGGACGACGGATTCGGAGTCCGCCAGGTCCTGTTCGAGTCGTGTGATGGCCTGGTCTCTGTCCGCCACTTGATCCTGCAGCCGGGCGACGGTATCCGTGAGGCGCTGGTTCTCGGCTTTGGCCTCGGCCAGCCGGCTCAGGGCGCTTTCCAGCGCCTCGGTCAGCGCCGGGCCGGTGCCATCGAACGGCACGACCGGTCGC
>JAWOCH010000176.1:0-2782 GCA_046483865.1 Candidatus Brocadiia bacterium
GTCACATAAACTTCAACCAACTCAAAGTGATTTTCCACTTCGAATCGAAGAAAATAGAAATGCTCCAGAATGGATGCGTTGATAACCTGCCTCACCGTACAAGTGCCATGGATGGGAGGATGATACTATAAGTAACCTTGTCATTCCTGTGTGTTACATTTTTCTTAAATTTCAGTCAATTGCATCAGCAAGCTGAATAAAACGCCGGATAGGAAGCTGGATGAAGAAACGTCGCCTGGGTCACTCTTGCCTTGATCTACCCCGAGACCCCACCAGGGGGCAGGCGTTGCGCCTGGCCAGGTACCGTAAAGCCCCCGAGCTTGGGCCCAAGCTGCTTTTCTTCAGCGGTGGCAGTGCCTTACGGCGTTTCTCCTGCCGCCGAAGGGCCGATCTGCACCCACTCACCCAGGTAGCTGTGTCCCACGTAGCCGGGTCCCGTCTGTGCGCAGTGCCCCTGCAGGATGCTCTGCTCGAAGTGTCCACTCAGCTCGGACCGCTCCCCGAGGGAGCAGCCCGCCACCACGTGTGCGCCGCGGACCTGCACGCCCGGCCCCACGAAGGCCGGCCCCTCGACGGTGGAGTGGGCCCGCACGGCGGCGCCGGCTTCGATGATGATCGGCCCCCGGCGGCAGTCCAGCACGGCGCATGGCTCGACGCAGGCGTCCTCGGCGATGAACACGGCATCCCGGCTGCCCAGGACGGCGACGTCGGGCCCCGGATCGGTCCCCGGTCGGTCGGCGTAGGCGGCGGCCCAATCGCGCTCAATCTGGTCCGGATTGTGCTCTACGAGGTCCCACGGGCGGCGCATCAGCAGGTCCTCGCACGCCCCGCTGCCGAACTGGTCCAGGGCCAGGCCCGCCAGCTCTTGGGCGCTGTCGGCTTCCATGTCGGCGACGGTCTCTGCCGTGAGGAAAGCCCAGACGAAAGCGCCGTCCTCCGCGGCGCAGGCCCGTTCCTCCTGGCGGTAGCCCTCCGGGGCACCGGTCAGGACGGCGGCGGCGTTGACGATCAGCATGTCGTCGTCCGGCGCCAGGCGTTCGGGGTGATTCAGGGCCCCCGTGCCGAACGCATCCGCGGCCACTTCCGCCAGTTCAGGGCGCACTTCCAGGTGCAGCTCGCTGTCGGCGAACAGCTCCTGAACCTTCTGCCGCAGGGTCAGCGCGCCGCAGAGCAGTTCGAAGACCGGCCTGAGAAAAACCAGTGGCAGGAAATCCGACGCCGATTCGTCCTCGAACAAGACGACTTTCATTGGCGCACGACCTCCCGGAGCATGCTGCGGAAGCACAGGACGACAGGCGCACCATGATGTCCCCGAAACAGGCGGACGTCAAGGGAGACAGACCGGCAGATTATCGGTGCGCAGAAGGGCGGGACGTATGCGCGGCTGCCTCAGTAGGCGTACCTGTAGGGTGGCAGCCCGTCCTCATAGAGGATGGAAGGTGCGTCCAGCCCCAGGGCCCAGTCCACTTCGTCGGGGATGCGCTCAAGGTCGGCCCTGGCGACGCGCAGCCGCCTGGCATTCTTCTCCGGCGTGAAATAGCCGCAGCCAGTGGACATCGTAAGCGCCGCTACGGCGAGCAGGCACAGAAGGATGACGAGGCAACGCTTGGCCATCGGTTCGTTCTCCCCAGTAGCATGGACCAATCCTCTCAGCATCCGTCAAATATAGTCAGTGCCCCATCCGATGTCAACCGAAAAAGCCTCCGCGCGCCCCGTGGCCGGTTCGTCTTGACTGGCTCCACCCAGCAGTTACAATGCCTGCGCGGGGGGGGAAAGTTCGACTCATGGCAGGAGCAGCACAGATGGAACACAGCAGCGCCGTGGGCGTCATAGGCGGCAGTGGGCTATACAGCATGCCCAACGTGGAAGTGGTGGACGAAGTGGAACTGGAGACGCCCTTCGGCGCCCCCTCCGACCACTATGTGGTCGGTGACCTGCACGGACGGCGGGTGGTATTTCTGCCCCGGCACGGGCGCAACCACAGCCTGCTGCCCACGGAACTGAACTTCCGGGCCAACATCTGGGGTTTCAAGAAGCTGGGAGTGACGCGCATCGTCAGCGTCTCGGCCGTCGGCAGCATGAAGGAACAGATCGAACCGCTGCACATTGTGCTGCCCGATCAGTTCATAGACCGCACCCGCCGCCGGGTGGAGACCTTCTTCGGGGGTGGTGCGGTGGCGCACGTGTCCCTGGCGGATCCCGTGTGCCCCGAGCTGCGGGCGGCGCTGCGGGAGGCGGTCGAGTCCACCGGCGCCAGGTGCTGGCCGGACGGCACCTACCTGTGCATGGAGGGTCCGGGTTTCTCGACCCGCGCCGAGTCCTATCTCTACCGCTCCTGGGGGGTGAGCGTCATCGGCATGACCAACCTGCCGGAGGCGAAACTTGCCCGTGAGGCGGAGATGTGCTACGCTACGGTTGCTCTGGTGACCGACTACGATTGCTGGCACGAGGCCGAGGAAGCCGTCTCGGGCGAGATGGTGCTGGAGAACCTGCAGAAGAACGCCAGCACAGCCCAGCAGGCGCTGGGCGCGCTGATGTCGGCCCTGCCGCAGGACAGATCCTGCGAGTGCGGACAGGCCCTGGCGAGGTCCCTGGTGACACCTCCCGACCAGATTCCCGCGCAGACCAGGCAGAAGCTGGACATCATCATCGGCAAGTATGTAGAATAGGCCCGATCGGGCGGCCCGACGAGTTCTGCTGGAGACAGGCGAAAATGGCAGGTGAAATCGTCATCAAGTGCGACAAGTGCGGGCGGAAACTGGTTGCCGACAGCGAGTTCATG
>JAWOCH010000213.1:0-10522 GCA_046483865.1 Candidatus Brocadiia bacterium
CTCGACGAGATCGAGAAGCCTCTTGACATGTTCATCACAACTTCGCTGGAGGACCCGATCCTCTCGCTGCGACTGAAGGACGTGGGCGTGCTGACCAGGGAAGCGGCCCGCCAGTGGGGCGCCGTCGGGCCGACGGCCAGGGCCTCCGGCGTGCCTATTGACGTGCGCGCCGACGACCCCTACGCCGCCTATGACCAGTTGGACTGGGACGTGGTCGTCACCGACAACGGCGACGTGTTCGACAAGGTGGTCGTGCGACTGCTGGAGACGAAGGAATCCATCAAGATGCTGCGCCAGGCGCTGGATGAACTGCCGGACGGGCCCATCCGCGCGCCGGTCAAGGAGATACCGCCGGGGGAGGGCGTGGGCCACGTGGAGGCGCCCCGGGGCGAGACGTTCCACTTCGTGAAGAGCAACGGCGGACCCTATCCGGAGCGGCACAAGATACGCGCCCCCAGCTACAACAACGTGCCCACCTTCAAGGCAAGCTGCATCGGCCAGCCCATTGCCGACGTCACCATCACGCTGGCCTCCATAGACCCCTGCTATAGCTGCACGGAGCGTATGGCGGTGGTCAGAGACGCCGACACAGGCGAGGAGCTGATGGACTTCGGCGATCTGGTCAAGCTGTCGCAGGAAAAGACCGAACGCATTCGCCAGATGCTGTAACCCAGACACGGAAGCAGCCAACGGGAGAGTGGCATGGACGTGAGCAGGCTCTACTTCGTGTCCCTGGCGCTGCTCGTGAGCGGCGGGGCCATCTGCTACGTGTTCCGCGCAGGTCCCCGGCGTGCCGCGGGTCCGCTGGCCGTGCTCTGCTCGCTGGTCTCGCTTCTGTTCGGCATCCGAATGGCCATGATCAGCAAGGGGCTCGACAGCCCCTTCGAGCTGGGCAGCGTGGTGCTGAGCCGCCAGATCAGCGCCGAGTTCGTCTTCCGTGTCACCCCACTGACGGGCATAGTCAACACGCTGGCCCTGCTGTTCGGCTTCTGCGTGATACTCTACTCGTTGTCCTACCGCCGGCACGTGCGAGATGAGCCCCGGTTCTTCACCTACGCCCTGTGGGCCGTTGCCGGCGCGAGCGTCGCTCTGATGACGCGCAACCTGCTGGTGTTCCTCTTCGCCTGGGAGGCCGTCACGCTGATGCTTTACCTGCTGGTGGGGCTGGGCGGGCCGAAGGCGCGGGCGGGCGCCGCGAAGACCTTCGCCATGCTGGGCTTCAGTGACGTGGCTTTGATACTGGGCATTGCGTTGCTGTTCGCCCGCGGCGGCTGGCAGATGCTCAGCATAGACCACCTGCAGGACGCCTCCCGCCTCGGAGGACGCATCCTGGTCTCGTCCTGGGCCGATGTCGGGCTTTTCTGCTTGTTCCTGATTGCCGCCCTGGCCAAGGCCGGTGCCGTTCCTCTGCACACGTGGCTGCCTTCGGCCGCCGAGCACGCGCCGGTGCCCACAATGGCACTGCTGCCCGCCAGCCTGGACAAACTGCTGGGCATCATGCTGCTTGTGCGCATCTCGCTGGGTTTCTTCCAGATCACCGCCGGCCTGAAGCTGCTGCTCATGCTGATCGGACTGGTCACAATCCTGACGGCGGTCATGATGGCCATGGTGCAGCACGAGCTGAAGCGTCTGCTCTCGTTCCATGCCGTAAGCCAGGTGGGCTACATGGTGCTGGGGGTGGGCACAGGCGTGCCCATCGGCATCGTGGGCGGCGTGTTCCACATGGTGAACAACGCCATCTATAAGAGCCTGCTGTTCCTGGGCGGCGGCGCCGTGGAGAGTCGTACGAAGGATCTTGAACTGGACAACCTGGGCGGGCTGGCCAAGGTGATGCCCCTGACGGCGGGAGCCTTCCTGGTGGGTGCGCTGGCCATCAGCGGCGTGCCGCCGCTGAACGGATTCGTCTCCAAGTGGATGGTCTATCAGGGCGTGATCGAAACCGGTGGTTCGCTGATGCCCATACTTCTGGCCGGCGCCGTGGTCGGCAGCGCCCTGACGCTGGCGTCGTTCGTGAAGGCCGCGCACAGCGTGTTCTTCGGCGAGAGGCCCCCCGAACTGAAGGGCAAGGAGGTGCACGAGGTCGGCTGGAACATGGTGTTCCCCATGGGCGTGCTGGCCTGCCTGTGTGTGTTCCTGGGCATCTTCGGCGGCTACATGGGCAGTTCGCTGCTGCAGGCGCTGGGCACGGAGTTCCCCCATGCGATGGCGGATGCCGGGGAGGCATTCGGCGCTGCGCCGGCCGTGGTGGACAGCGCGCTTGGCTTCTGGGGTCCGATCCAGGCCACGGGACTGATACTGATCGGCCTGGTGCTGGGCGGGCTGTTCTACCTGTTCGGCCGGGCAACACGGGTGCGGCGGGTGCGGCCTTTCCTGGCCGGGGAGGTCGACACAGCGGTGCCCACGCACGTCAGCGGCACCAGCTTCTACCTGACGGTGCGAGAGCTACCCATCCTGCGGGCCATCTATGCCGATGCGGAGAAGGAAGCGTTTGATCCCTACCGCCTGGCCGGTATGCTGGGCTCGAACGTCGTCGAAGGGCTGCGCAAGCTGCACACCGGCGTGTTGGAGGTCTATGTGACCTGGGTTGTGGTCGGCGTAGCGGCGGTGATCGCGTTGTTGTTCTTGCTGCGATAGGAGTCGGAGATGACGCCCACGTTGGCAATGATCTATAGCGTTCTGGCGTTTATGATCATCGCGGCGATCGTGTCGGTCGAGACGCGCGACCTGCTGTCCAGCGTCCTGTGCCTGGGCGCGGTGGGCTTTGGTCTGGCGCTGGCCGACCTGGTCGTGGGCGCGCCGGACCTGGCTCTTACCCAGGTCGTGGTGGAGATATTTGCCGTCGTTCTGCTGATCCGGACCGTCCTGGTGCGGGAGGACACGACCAGGGAGTTCATCCGCGATACCCCCCACGTGGCCTTCATGGGTGCGGTGATCATGGCCATACTGCTGGGAATGTACGTCTGCTTCCAGCAGATGACCCCCTTTGGCGATCCGCCCATGCTCATGGGGCTCACGTACATGCGCGCCGCGGCGCAGACCGGCGCTACGAACCTGGTGACCGCCGTGCTGCTGGACTTCCGCGCTTACGACACATTGGGCGAGGCGACGGTCATCTTTGCTGCGATCCTGGGCTGCTATGCTCTGCTGCGCACCAAGGGCAAGAAGGAGCAAAGCACATGAGGGGCATGACGGTCATCGTGAAGACGATAACGGCCCTGCTGATCGGGTTCATCCTGCTGTTCGGGTTCTACCTGATCCTGACCGGTCATCTCTCGCCAGGCGGCGGCTTCGCCGGGGGAGTGGTCTGTGCGGCGGGCCTGCTGCTGGTCGTCCTGGCTTTTGGGGCCACTTCGGTGCGCGAGCGCATGAGCCACAATCTTGCCGTGTTGTGGGAGAGTCTCGGTGCCATCGGTTTCCTGGCAGTGGCTCTGCTCGGGTTCATCACGGGCACATTCTTCGCCCAGTTCCTCGGCTCCAGCCTGGAGTTCAAGCTGTTCACCGGTGGTTCGATACCGGTTTCGAACCTGGCCATCGGGCTGAAGGTGGGGGCGGGCTTGTTCGGGGCGTTCCTGATGCTGGCGGCGTTCCGTGAGAGCGAGAAACACGAAGAGGCCGACGAGGAGGCGGACTGATGGACCTATCTGTTCTGCCCTACGTTCTGTGCGCGGTGCTGTTCATCATCGGCCTCTATGCCATCGCCGTGAAGAAGAACCTGATAAAAGTGATCATCGGCGTGATCATAATGCACCACGCAGTCAACCTGTTTCTGGTGCTGGTGGGTTACCGTGTGCCCGCCCGGGGCGAGATGATTGCGCCTATCATCACACCGGGCATTATGAAATCGGATGAAGGGGCTGTCAGCACGCTGCTGGCGCGCGCGGTTGACCCCGTGCCCCAGGCTCTGGTGCTGACCTCCATCGTGATCGGTCTGTCCGTGGTGGCGTTGATGGTGGTGATGGCCATCCGCCTGCACGAGAAGTACGGCACGTTCGATCTGACGCAGATCACAAAGCTCAAGGGATAAGCCTGCTAAGTCAGGGAGAGGGCTCCGTGCAACACCTGTTACCGCTGCTGGTCGTGCTCCCGCTTGGGGCGGCGTTCCTGATACCGTTGCTCAGCCTGATCAGCGCCCGGCGCAACTGGCCCTCGGGCGAAGTGGTGGCGGTGCTGACGGCGGCTGCTTTGGTTTGTGTCAGTGTTCTCACCTTCGGCCAATACGGCACACAGGCCGTCTGGATCGGCGGATACGAGGGCAGCTCGGATGTGCTGGGCATCGCCGGCGAGACGGTGGAGGAGGCATGGACCGGCCGCCAGGAGGAGGGCGCCCGCGTGGGCTTAGTCTTGCCCGGCACGCCCGCTGACCGCGCCGGCATCCGAGAGGGAGACGTGCTGCTCGGGGTCAGAGCCGGCACAGTAGACCGCTATGAGCCCATTGGCAGCATCAACGAGTTGCGCCGGATCAACGCGCAAATCGAGCCAGGCCAGCAACTGCGCGTCCGCCTGTCTCGGGATGGAGCCATTCGCGAGGTCGAGGTAGAAGGCGGCAAGAGCATCGCCGGCATCCCCATGGTCAGCGACGGCCTGACCCGCCTCATGCTGGTGGTGGTCAGCGTGGTGGCCTTTGCCGCCATGCTGTTCAGCGTCAGCTACATGCGACCCTACACCAAACTACACCTCTACTACAGCCCAATTATGCTGATGATCGCCGGAATGAACGGTATCATCATCAGCGGCGACTTGTTCAACATATACGTGTTCCTGGAGGTGGCAGCGGTGGCCAGCTATGCGCTGGTCGGCTTCGGCGTCGAGAGTGAGGAGCTGGAGGCGTCCTTCAAGTATCTGGTCCTCAGCGCCGTGGCCAGCGGGTTCATCCTGATCGCCGTGGCTATCATCTACAACCTGAGAGGCACGCTGAACCTGGCCCAGATCGCCGACTACATGCAGGCCGGGGACGTGAACGACGCCATGTGGCTGGCGATCGGCCTGTTCATAGCCGGCTTCGGCCTGAAAGCGGCCATGGTGCCATTCCATGCCTGGCTGCCGGACGCCCACCCCTCTGCACCTGCGCCCGTCTCGGCTATGCTGTCTGGCATACTCATCAAGGCCAGTGGCGTGTACGTCCTTGCACGTTTGGTGTTCAACGTGCTCGGCGCCAGCACGGCGGTGGCCTGGGTGCTGATGACGATGGGAGCGCTCTCGATGGTAGTCGGAGTGTTCCTGGCGGTTGGGCAGTGGGATTTCAAGCGCCTTCTTGCCTACCACAGCGTCAGCCAGATGGGCTACGTTGTGCTGGCGCTGGGGGTGGGCGCGCACGCACTGGCCGCCCGGACGGAGCTGGTGGAAAGCTGGCTGCCCCTGGCCGGAGTCGCCGTGATGGCGGGCCTCTTCCACATGATGAACCACGCGGCGTTCAAATCACTGCTGTTTCTGACCTCCGGTTCGGTGGTCTTCCGCGCGGGAACGCGCAACCTGAAGGAACTGGGCGGCCTGAGCGGGAAGATGCCCTTCACCAGTTGGTGCGTGCGGGTGGGGGCGCTGAGCATATCGGGCGTGCCCCCGTTCAACGGGTTTTTCAGCAAGCTGCTCATCGTCATCGTGGTGGCCTGGGCGGGGCACTGGTTCCTGGCCGCACTCACGGTGCTGGTCAGCTTCATGACATTGCTGTCCTTCACCAAGGTGCAGCGCTACCTGATAGAGGGCGAGGTGCCGGAGCACCTGCAGGCTGTGCGGGAGTCGCCGGCCCCGATGTTGCTGGCGATGGGCATGCTGGCTGTGCTGTGCTTGCTTCTGGGCGTCTGCCTGCCCCTGTACAGGGCATTCCTGCTGCAGCCGGCCACCAACGCGCTGCTCGAGCAGATGGCGGGTTACGCCCTGTCGGTCTTTGGAGGTTAGCATGCTGAAGAAGATCTCGGCATTCATCATCTTGTTTGCCTTCTGGCTGGCGCTGACCTTCACGGTGGAGCCGGGCTTTCTGATCGTCGGTGCGGTCCTGACCGTGGTGGTGGTTGCCCTGACGTCGGGCAAATACCCGAGCCGGGAGTGGCTGCTCAACCCGGTCCGTCTGGCATTCCTGCTGGCCTACATACCCTACTTCCTCTACTTCTGCGTGAAGGCCAACCTGGACGTCGCTTACCGCGTGCTCCATCCGGACGTGCCCATACGGCCGGGCATCGTGAAGGTTCGCACCAACCTGACAAGCAACCTTGGCAAGACCTTCCTGGCCAACTCGATCACGCTGACGCCCGGCACGCTGACGGTGGACGTGGTGGGCAGCGACCTCTACGTGCACTGGATCAACGTCACCACGGACGACCCGGCAGAGCAGACGGCAGAGATCGTGGAACGCTTCGAGCCGTTTCTGGAGAGGATATTCGAATGACCATGTTCGCGGTGTTCTTCACGGCCCTGCTGGTGTGCGCGTTCATGTGCCTCTACCGGCTCCAGCAGGGCCCCACGGCGCCGGACCGGACGGTGGCCGTGGACACGCTGGGGACGCTGGTGGTGGGCTTCTGCGCTCTGTACGCGATACACACCGGGGAGGTCTTCTACCTGAACGTGGCTATAGCCTGGGCACTTCTGAGCTTCGTCGGAACCATAGCCCTGGCCAAGTACCTGGAAGGGAAGGCTTTCGATGAGTGAAGTGGGCTACTTCCTGATCGCTGTGGGCGTGCTGTTCGACTTGTTCGGCGCCCTCGGTCTGGTGCGCCTGCCGGACGTCTACAACCGGCTCCAGGCGGCAACCAAGTGCGTCACCCTGGGAACCTGCCTGATCCTGGTCGGCGCGGCGGTGGGCGGCGGCTCCGGAGCGATGACGGCGCGGGCCTTGCTGTGCGCCGCATTCGTGTTGCTCACCTCTCCGGTGGCTGCCCACGCCCTGGCGCGCGGTTCCCACAGGGGCGGTGTGAAGCTGTGGGAGGAGAGCGTGGTGGACAAGTACGAAGAGGACAACGAGCCCGTCGCGCAGGCCGGTGCCGAGACGCCGGAGGCAGAGCAGGCCTGAGACAACCCTAAGCGAAGTGAGTGAGAATGGCTGCCGGACTGAAGACAGCGGTGAAGAAGATCCTCTGGGTCCTGAAGATCCCCTATCTGCCAGAGGCCATCAAGGCCGTGGTCAAAGGGCCCTACACGGTGGACTTCCCCTTCGGTGAAACCTACGATACCGGCGCATACCGTGGGGCCACCGTCTGGGACGAGGACGTATGCATCGGCTGCGGAGCGTGCTACGAGGTCTGCCCCGCTGCGGCCATCGAGATGGTGGACGATACCGACTCGGAGCCGCCCGTTCGCCGCTTCAAGCTCCGCTACGATCGCTGCATCTTCTGCGGCCACTGCCACTACCACTGCACCACCGACGACGGCATCTATCAGACCACCGATTGGGACCTGGCTACCTACGACCGTACCGAGTCGTTCACCACCGTGGACAAGGAGCTGCTCGTGTGCGACCACTGCGGGGGCGTGGTGGGCGCCAAGGACCACGTCCGCTGGGTGGCCCGCAAGATGGGGCCCAAGGCATATGCCAACCCCGGCCTCGCCCTGACGCTGGAAGGCGAGCTGGTCAGTGCGCCCCAGCCGGCCGGCAGGAGCACCGAGCGCGCCGAGCGCGCCGACATCATGCGCGTTCTCTGCCCCCATTGCCGCCGTGTCGTCGTGTTCGAGGAGATCACCTGAGCGTGACCGGCGTCCCGCCTTCGCACCCTCATTCTCACCCCGACGCAGAAGAGGCCAGCGACTGGGAGGATGAGCTGCGCCATCATCTGCGCCCGGGCTTCGTCGTCCTGGGCATCGGCAGCCGGCTGCGGGGGGACGACGCCGTCGGCGCGGTCGTCGCCGAACGGCTCGCGCAGGCGGGCCTCGAGCGCGCGCTGGACTGCGGCGGCGTGCCGGAGAACTTCCTGGGTCGCATCGAGCGGCTCGAGCCGCGCGACATCCTGTTCGTTGACGCCGTGGACTTCGGGGGCGAGCCGGGGCAGATCGCCTTCTTCGGCGGGGAGAAGTTCGCGCCCCAATCCGTCTCCACCCACTCGGCCGGGCTCAGCCCGCTGATGGACTTCCTGTCCGCAGGCGGCGAGGTGACCTGCTGGGTGCTCGCCGTGCAGCCGGCCGATACTACCTACGGCGCAGAGATGTCGGAGCCCGTGCAGCGGGCCGCCGAGCGCATTCTGGCCAGCGACTTCTGGCGCCGCGACACGGCAGACTGACCTGCATTCCCGCTCGGTGTTGCCGCGGCTTCCTGATTGGGGTAGAAGCTGCGTGTTGTGCCTCAGCCGGATCACACAGACCCAGGAGGCCCCCGATGGAGAGTGCTGTTCTCTACGCTCCCGCCGAAGACGTGATTGACAGCTCTCTCGACGCGCGCAAGTACGTGCGGCGCCTGGCCCGGCGCCTCGACGTGGTGCGCCGTCCCTACGCGGCGATCGAGGACGGACTCCCTGCGCAAGCGGAGAGTGTGGCCGTGCTGGCCGGCCTGAGCGCGCTCGAGCTGGAGAGCGGCTACATGGAGATGGAGCTGGACACCATCTTCGAGCCGCAGGAGTTGCTGCGCCGCATTCGGGATGCGATGCCGGACCAGTTCCCCATCGTCGCCGTGGTGGACGATGCCTACTCCGACTACATCACGGCCTCCTACCTGCGGGCCGGCGCTTCGGCCGTGGTGGGCACCAGCGGCGCCCTGTTCGGCGTGGTCACCTCCCGGCTGGCGAGCTGGGACCAGATCACCCCCTACTTCAACGCCTACCGATCAGTCTAAGGAGGGACCCCGATGGACGTTCTGATCTTCGCTGCCAGTCCGAACAAGGACGGCCTGACCGCCGAGTGCGCCGAGGCGGCGCTGGAGGGCGTGCGCTTGAGCGGCGCTGCCGCCGAGGTGGTTTACCTGAACGACGAGGACATCGGCCTGTGCCAGGCGTGCGCACGTGGCTGGGGCACCTGCCTGAAGGAGCACTACTGCCAGGTGGAGGACGGCTTCCAGGGGCTGCACAAGCGGACGCGGAGCGCGCGCGCGTACGTGCTGGTCAGCCCTGTGTACTTCGGTGAGCTTTCCGAATCGGCGAAGGCGTTCTTCGACCGCCTGCGCCGCTGCGAGGCCACGCGCGGTGATGAATCAGCCCTGCGCGACAAGCCCATCATCGGCGTTGCGGCCGCCGGTGGCAGCGGGCGGGGCACCGATACGTGCCTGCACCAGATGCGTCGTCTGTTCGACCACCTGGGCTGCGACGTGGCGGACCTACTCACCATCACCCAGCGCAGTCGGTCCTATAAGCCGGATGCCATACGCTCGGCTGCGCAGGCACTGGGCGAGTCACTGAAGCAGGGCTGACAGGCGCGCGGCGTGCGGTTCCCGCCGGTTCGCTTGCATCGTGCCGTCCGCGCGTTAAGGTGGGCGCCCTTGTGAGTGGTCAGCTTGCCCCTGACAGGATGCACGACCATGGCGAAGTACAGCGTAGGACTTATCGGAACGGGCGTGAGGCGTCGTGAGGACGGCACAGTGCGGTTCGGGATGAACGCCCACCACGCGCGTGGCTACCAGGAACTGCCGGAACTGTGCGAGCTGGTGGCCTGCGCCGACATCAAGCCGGCCAATGCCGAGCGATTCGCCCAGGAGTTCGGCATACCCCGAACGTACACCGACTACGAGCAGATGCTGGCACAGGAGGAACTGGACATCGTCAGCATCTCCACCTGGACACCGCTGCACGCGGACATGGTGGTCACCTGTGCGGGAGCGGGGCTGCAAGCCATCCACTGCGAGAAGCCGATGGCCACGACGTGGGGCGACTGCAAGCGAATGGCCGCCGCGTGCGAGGAGGCCGACTGCCGGCTGACCTTCAACCACCAGCGCCGGTTCGGCAAGCCCTTTCGCATGATCCGCGACCTGATCCGGGAGGGCCGGGTCGGTGAGGTGCGCCGGCTGGAGTTCACCTGCTCGAACCTCTACGACTGGGGCACCCACCAGTTCAACATGATGGGCATGTTCAACGGGGAGCGGCCCGCCACGTGGGCCATGGCCCAGGTGGACTACAGAACCGAGCGGCTCATCTTCAACACCCACAACGTCAACTCCGCCATCGCCGTCTGGCAGTATGACAACGGCGTTCACGGTTTCTGCGCAACGGGCGGCGCTGGAGATGCCATGGGGGCCTTCATCCGCGTTCTGGGCACCGACGGCATCATCGAGATGTGCCCCGCCGGCGACGACATGCCCACTTTGCGCATCCTGGGTGGGGGCAGCGGTTGGGAAAAACTGGACACCGAAGGCGAGAGCATAGGCGGCGGGGACTACGTGTCACGGGCCATCCGCGACGTGGTGACTGCCCTGGATCAGGACGGCCGGTCGGAGCTGTGCGCGGAGAACGCCCTGCGCTCGACCGAGATCATCTTCGCCTGTTACGAATCGGTTCGCCGCCGGGGGCGCTTGGAACTGCCGCTGCAGATAGAGGACAACCCGCTGGTCGCTATGGTCGAGTCGGGCGAACTGAGCCCCAGGCCGCGCGACTGACCCCTCACTCGCCGGCTTCCTGCA
>JAWOCH010000359.1:0-8636 GCA_046483865.1 Candidatus Brocadiia bacterium
ACTTTTGAATGACCCTGACCAGCTTCCCCAGGGCTTGCGCGGGCAGACGACGCCGCGCGGCGCCCTGGGCTACGACTGAGTCGGCCCTGTCGGGCCTCAAAGACATCAACCGCGCCGCAACACTGATGACACGCGCTAAACAGGTACAAGCCGCCGGGATCCAGAGCGGCGCCGAGGCGCCGCACTCCAAAGACATGTCCGCTCGTCGCGACGCCAACCGAACCCCACAAACCGATCCTGAAGGCCCACTGGAGCAGCGCCGTGGCATCTGTCGCGCCCCGGCAGGGGCGCCGGGATGTAGCCCGGTGCTTCAGCATCGGGGTTCCGAGCGCCTGAGCATCCCTGGCGCCCTGGAGGGGCGCTGCGGGGAGTGATTGCGCGGCGCATGCGCATCTCCGCCTGAGTCGGATACTGGCTGAGAGGGGCGAATCGGCGCGGCAGGGACTCGCTCACCTGCCGACGAGGTACCCGCCGTCCAACTCGGCCAAACGCTCGGCGTGCTGCGCTCGGCCGGTCTCGCGCAGGTGCTGGCAGTAGCTCTCGACGGCATCACGCGTGTGGAAGGGGCCGCCCTCCTGGAGCACTATCTGCATGGGGTCCACCCGTGCCGGTGATTCCGCCATCATGTCGGAGTGCCAGTGCTCGATGATGGCCAGCCCCCGCTCGGCCACCTCGGGGCGCTCCTCCGCCAGGTTGTTCAGCTCGTGCGGATCCTCCTCCAGGTTGAACACCATCACCGGCGGGAAGTTCTTCATCCCCGTATGGTAGGTGCGGATGACCAGCCATGGGCCGAAGCGTGCGCTGCGCTGGCAACTCCAGGCGCACTGGGCCACCACCAGGTGGTCCCGCCCGGTTGGTTCACCGCGCAGGGCGGGGGCAAAGCTGCTGCCCAGCCAGCGGGGGTCGGCCTCGCCGCCGGTCAGCTCCATCAACGTGGGCGGCAGGTCGTAGTTATAGTGCAGGCCCTCGTCCACCCGCCCGCCGTCGGAGCCGGGCCAGCGGATGACCAGCGGCACGCGGCTGGTGATGTGGTCGGCCGTCTGGTGGTCGCCATAGACGTTCAGCTCGCCCTGGTTCTCGCCGTGGTCGCTGCTGACGATGATGGCCGTGTCTTCGAGGACGCCCTTTTCCTCGAGCAGGTCGAGTATCTGGCCCAGGTGGTCGTCGGCGTAGCGTATGCCCACGTCGTAGCCGTTGATCCAGCGGCGGTAATCGTCCAGATTGCGGATCTCCCCGGGCGCGCGGGGCCGGTCTTTGCCCGCGGAGAAGCCGCACAGATCGCGGGCGGAGTGCGGCCCGAAGCCGCGGCGGTGCTCCTGGATGCGTTCGTCGGTGATCCACTCGGCCAGCGGCTCGTCCTTGAAAGGGAATCCGTACTCCTCCGGCGTGCGGTAAGTGGTGTGGGGGTCCCAGACGTTCACGTGCAGGAACCAGTCGTCCTCCTCGCCGTGTCGCCGGAGCCAGTCCAGGGCGATGGGCACCACCTCGTCCGCCCGTTCGCCGCCGCCCTTGCCGGGGTTGTACATCTCGCGCCAGCCGTAGTAGTGCCACCAGGCGCTGTGGCGCTCCGCGAACGGGCTCACGCTGACCGGGTAGAACCCCGCGTAGCGCATGGCCATCGTCCAGGAGTTCCAGTTCCAGCGGAACGGGCGGTCCCGGCCGTCGCAGAACCGGTCGGCCGCCTCCCCGCCGTGATTCACGACGCCGGTGGCGATGCCGGGGCGCCCCAGCCACAGCGCCGCCCGCGAGGGCAGGCAGGGCGCGTCGCTGGCGTAGTAGTTGGTGAAGACGGTGCCCTGGCGGGCGAGCCGGTCTATGTTGGGCGACGTGTCCCGGTGGTAGCCGTAGCAGCCCAGGTGGTCCGGGCGGAGGGTGTCTATGTCGTAGTACAGCACGCGCATGGCGCTCATACCTCCCTGCGGACTGGGAAACGGCGGGGCATTCTATGGGTCCGGCCGGGCGCTGTCAAAGCGGGTCAGTCCTTCTGCGCCTCCAGGCCGGCGGCAAGGAACCGGGCCAGCTTGTCGGGCACGGCCTCGACCCGTGCCTCCGCGCGCACGACGGTGTCTTCCTCGACCGAGACGTTCACGTTGCTGAGCGCCTCGCCTTCCCCCAGGGCGGGCAGTGCGGTGCGGAGTCCCTCCGCCAGTGCGGCGGCCGCTGCGGCGTCGTCGCACTCCCACCACAGCGTCAACTGGCCGTCGTCGGGGTTGAGGGCCTCCACCTGGGCCGCCACGCTGGCGATCTGGTCGCCCGTCTGCTCGATCAGCGCGCGCAGTTCGGGGGCGGCCTGCTCCGGAAGGGCCTCCGCGAAGTAGTCCAACTCCCCGTGGCCATTGGCGCAGGCGAACAGGATGGGGGCCTCCCTGTCGAGCCGTCCGAAGGCTGCGACCATCTTCTCCGCCCCCGCCGGCTGCGGCGGAGCGGGGCCGCCTTCGCCGGCTTCCTTGACGCGCTGACGGCGTGTCTCCGACCGGTCCACCCACGCTTCGATGATCTCCTTGCTGTCGGCGAGCATGAAGTTGTTCCGATCGCGCGCATAGCGAGCCCCGCTCTGCAGGGCGTAGATGTCCACGTCCTTGTATCCGGTGGTCGAGACTGCCGTCTCCCGCAGGCCCGCAGTGGCCAGGGCGAACATGCGGCTCATCCGGTACATCGAGATGACCGCCCCGCCCCGGAACTCACCCTCTTCGTCGGCCGGCCGCAGGACACCCACCATCTGCACGGGCGCCATCCCGCGGACGCTGTCCACGGCCTGCGAGACATCGCGCTGAAGTGGCTCGAACTGGTCCTGGGGGACCTGGCCGGCCAGCGACTCGTGCATCACCGTGCGGATGGCCCACTCGGCCACGGCGGGATTCTCCGGCTCGACGCGGACCGACAGGAAGGTCGTCGTCTGCTCGGCGGCGAACGTCTCCGGCGGATCCACCGCGGTGGCACGCATGAGCAGCCAACCCCCGATGCCGATGGCGATCCCCACGATGACTATGAAGCCCAGGCAGCCGCCCAGGCATCCCCACAGCAGCTTGCTGCTGCCCTCGTCGCTTTGTGCCATGTCGTGGCTCCGCCGGATGTGACTAAACTCGCAAGTGCTCCTCGCCGGCTTCTTCCGGGTAGTGGCTCAGCGTCGGCTCGGCGACCTGCTCCAGGTACTGGACGGCCTGCTGCGGGGCCCGGCCGACGAACGCCGCCGGCTCCACCAGCGCGTCCAGTTCGTCCCGCACGGCTGCGAACTCCTGGTCCTCGCGGATGCGCTCGATGAGGTCGTTGTGTCCGTCGCCCTGTTTGACCCGTTCGGCGGCGGCCACCGAGTGCTGTCGGATGCGCTCGTGCAGGTCCTGCCGGTCCCCGCCGGCCTGCACGGCGGCCATCAGGATGGTTTCGGTGGCCATGAAGGGCAGCTCTGCGCGCAGGCGGCGATCAATGACCTGCCCATTGACCACCAGCCCAGCGGTGACGTTCGCGGCCACGCGCGCTATCGAATCGGCGGCCAGGAAGCCCTCGGCCAGCGACAGGCGCCGTATGGCTGAGTCGTCCAGCGTGCGCTCCAGCCACTGATCGGCGGCGGTGAAGGCGGCGTTCTGCACGTCGTTGATGAGAAACCGGCTCAGGGCGACCATACGCTCGCAGCGCATCGGATTGCGCTTGTAGGCCATGGCGCTGGAGCCGACCTGGCTCTTGCCGAACGGTTCCTCCATCTCCTTGAACCCGGCCAGCAGCCGCAGGTCGGTGCCCAGCTTGCTGCACGCGATGGCAAGCTCGCCGAGCGTGGTGAGCACGCGATAGTCCAGCATGCGGGGATACGTCTGCCCGGTGACCGGCACGACGCGGGAGAAGCCCATCTTGCGGGCCACCAGCTCCTCCAGCCGCCGCACCTTGTCGTGGTCGCCGTCGAACAGCGACAGGAAACTCGCCTGCGTGCCCGTGGTGCCCTTGGCGCTGCGGAAGGGCATGTCCTCGGCCAGGCTGCGCAGGCCCTCCAGCGCCCCCAGCAGGTCGTGCAGCCACAGGCAGGCGCGTTTGCCGAGGGTGGTCACCTGCGCCGGCTGCAGGTGTGTGTAAGCGAGGCAGGGAGTCTCGGCGTGCTCGCGGGCCAACTCCACCAGGTTGCGACAGGCCCGGCTGACCGGCCCCAGCAGCAGGTGCAGCCCGCCGCGCATCTGCACAAGGTATGTGTTGTCGCCCACGAACGCGCTGGTGGCGCCCAGGTGGATGATGGGTCGCGCCTTCGGGCACAGCTCGCCGTAGGTGCGGATGTGGGCGGTGACCTCGTGGCGCGTCTCGCGCTCGTGCTCGGCCACGCGCTCGAAGTCTATCTCGTCGGCGTGGGCCTTCAGCTCGCGGATCTGCTCGTCGGTTATCTCCAGGCCCAGTTCTCTCTGTGCCTCGGCCAGGGCTATCCACAATCGCCGCCACGTGCGGTACTTGGTCAGGTCGCTCCAGTTCTCCTGCATGGGGCGGCCGGCCCAACGGGTCACGAAGGGCGAGGAGTAGATGTCCCTCGGCGTTTCCATAGTCGGTGCCTCCTGTAGTGCATCAACCGCCGGCAGAACCCGTCTCGGACGGGCTGGTTTCTCGCCCGCCGCGCCTTGTCCGGCGGGGACGCCGGACCTACCGTCATCTAAAGCTGTCAACCGCCGGCAGAACCCATCTCGGACGCGCTGGTTTCCCGCCTACCGGGTAGGCGCGGCATCCCGCCGCGCCTTGTCCGGCGGGGACGCCGGACCTACCGTCGTCTCAAGCTGTCAGCCGCCGGCAGAACCCGTCTCGGATGCGCTGTTTCTCGCCTACCGTCGTCTGAAGCTGTCAGGCGCCCGCGAAGCCCATCTCGGAGGCGGTGAACAGGGCGCGATAGGGCACCTCTGCCTCCTCGAACGCCTCCGCGGCGCCCTCCTGTCGGTCGAGCACGACCAGCGTCTCCACCTGTCCCGCGCCGGCTTCCTGCAGGGCCTGCGCGGCCTTCAGGGCGGCCCCGCCGGTGGTTACCACGTCCTCCAGCAGCACCACGTCTTCGCCGGTCGGCAGTATGCCCTCGATACGGTTCGCCGTGCCGTAGCCCTTGCTCTCCTTGCGGACGATGACGTAGGGCAGGCCGGTCTCGAGCGCCACGGCGGCCGCCAGGGGGACTCCCCCCAGCTCGGCCCCGGCCAGGCGGTCGGTGTCCGCCGGCAGCATGAGAGAGAGCTGCTCGGCCACGGCGCGCAGCAGGGCGGGCTCGGTCTCGAAGCGGTACTTGTCAAAGTAATACCGGCTCTTGCGCCCGCTGCGCAGGGTGAACTCCCCCTCCAGGTAGGCGGCTTCCTTCAGTCGCCGTATCAGTTCCGCTCTGTTCACGTCTCTGCCCCTGTCTGGCGTGGCGAGAGGGCCGATTATACCGGCGGGGCGCAGGGCGGGCAACCGGCCGGCGGCGGGCCAGGTTCATTTGAGAGTCAGAACTGATGGCTTGTAGGCGGCCGTCGCCCGGTAGGCGCGCCAGCTCTTCAGGGACGCGCACGCCACACGGACGGCGCGCAAGCTCTGTCGCATCCGCGCTTGCTCCTATCGCAATCCGGGTAGGCGCGGCGTCTTCGGGCGCCGTACGGCGGCCCAGGTCCGGCGGGGACGCCGGACCTACCCATAGTGTGTGACTGGCCGCCCGGCGGCCACCAGGTGGACGTGGCAAGCCACGCCCACGCGAGAGCGGTGGCAAGCCACCGCACCCCAGAGACGGGTGCGTGCGGCGGCGAAGGTCCCTGGAGTGCCTTGAGCTTGTCGAAAGGCTTTGCCTTTCGGCGGCTTGCCGCCGGCCGTTACTCGGAAGCCGAACGTGGCGCATCCTCCGGGAAGGCATTGCGGCCGAGAACCGGCGGCTCAGGTCGTTTCGGGGGAGAACCAAATGACCCGGCGGCGGGCGCTGACAGGCCGGAATCCAGAAGAGCAGCCGCAGTAGGGCCGTACGTCAGGCTGGGTTTGCGCTGCCCGCCGCCGGCTGGGTCACAGAGCGCGGCTTTGCCGTACGCTCACTGCTCCCTGCTCCCGGCTCCCTGCTCCACTACAGCACGTGCTTGGCCACCAGGCGGCCTACGTCGGTGATGCTCTCGGCCTTCGAGATGTCGCGCAGGTCGCTGCCGGTCAGCAGCATGCCGTCCGCGTAGGTGTGCATCCCGGTGCGGGGGCCCTTCTCGAACAGGTGCCCCACGCCCAGCTTCGCCTTCAGGTCGTAGCCGTCGCAGGGGTCAATGACGAAGTCGGGCGCCTCTTCGGCATGCGGCCCCGTGAAGACTTCCTCCCGCTTCATCACCTGGCGGCAGACCACCTCGCCGGTGCCGGGGTGCTCGATGGCGCGGATGCGGTCCATCAACTCCTTGCGCAGCGGCTCGTACTCCTTGTCGGTTACCTCGCCGATTTCCCACTGTCCCTCGCGCAGGATGTGGACGCGGCCGGGCACCAGGGAGACGGCGCGTGAGCCGGGTTTGATGGCCTTGTAGCCCATGGCGGGGTCGTTCTCGTAGTCCAGGTAGCCCTCATTCTTCAGCCAGCGGTTGAGCTGCACCTCCCAGCGCAGCTCGCAGAATCCGTGGTCGCTGCAGATGAGCAGTTCGTCGTCGTCGCCCAGGGCCTCCACTACCTTGCCCAGGAACTGGTCCAGCTCCGCGTAGAAGTCCCAGAAGAACCCGTCCTCCCGCTCCGAGCCGGGCTTGTTGCCCTTCCACAGGAAGTGGTTGATCCGGTCGGTGTCCATCACGTGGAGGAAGAACAGGTCCCACTCCTCTTCCTCCCCGAGCAGGTCCAGGGCGGTGCGCTGACGGGCGTGGCTGACGCGCTTGAGGTCCTCCTTGAACTGCTCGATGTCCTGGATCGCCACGCCCGGGTCGGTGTCAATCTCATACCCGTGCTTGCGGAGGCGCTCCAGCACGTCGGGGCGGGAGACGGCGCGCTCGTCCAGCTCGGGGGCCAGGAAGCCGCTGACCAGGAACCCGTCAACCTGCGGCGCCGGATAGGTCATCGGCACGCCGAGTGCGGCGAACCGGCGCCCTGCCTCCGACAGCCGATGCCAGAGGGTCTCGCAGTGCAGGTCGCCCGCGTTCGGGATGCTCAACTCCAGGTCGGGCTCCAGCTCCACGAACCCGTAAACGCCGAACTCCGCCGGATTGGAGCCGGTCTGAAAGCAGGACCAGGCCACCCCGCTGACGGTGGGGAAGACGCTGTTGATGCGCTTGAAGGTGCCCCTCTCGGCCAGCCGGCGCAGGTTGGGCATCACTCCCTCGTCCATCAACCGCCCGGCGAGCGAGTGGGGGAACCCGTCGAGCCCTATGCCGACAACGCGCTTGGATCTTCCGAACCCGAAGAACATGACAGCCTTCCCTGGATCAAGGGGCTGAAGCCTCAGTATGCGCCAACGACGCGCGGCTCGCAACCGCACTCAGCGGAGCAACATCGGCCCCAGCAGCAGATCGCCCCACGGGCTGGGGTTCGGCCCCTCGTTGCCGGGCACCCACCACGGGTCCAGCCGGTTGCTCCAGCGCAGGCGGTCGAACTGGCCCGGCTCGTGCTGCGCCGGGTCGCGATCGTTGTAGCCGAGCGACAGGGCCAGCCGTGTGCCGGTGGGCGGTTCCTCCGTGCTGCCGCCGGCGCCCACGTAGTCCCACGGAATGAGCATCTCCAGCGCCTTCTTGTTCGGTCCCAGCGTCTGGAAATCCACGGCGATGCCGTACCGTTCCCGCGCGACGGCAAACTCGTCCTCCGACCGGTCTATGTCCCACGGGTCGGGGAAGTTGCGGTAGACGTGCGTCGGCGGCTGCTCTTCGCTGCCCAGGTTGACCTGGAACTGGTCGCCCGCGAGCACCAGCGCGAACGACTCGCGCTTCACGAACACCTCCGCCGGATCGGCGTCCCAGATCTGCTGCGAGGACAGGCGCGCCAGGTGGAAGTCCACCGCGTCGTCTATCTCCTGCGCCGGCGCCCACTGGTCGTCCTCCACCACGAAGAGAAGGTACAGCCCGGCCCGGCTGCGGGCGGCTTTGACCGTCACGCGCGCGTCGCCTTCGTCCCCGAATGACTCCCACGTCTCGCCCTCCTGGGACAGGTGCTCTTCGCCGGTGAGCCTGGCGTGGTCGTGCTCCGCGCCGAACAGATCCCAGAACGGCGAAAGCTGTCCGTCCACGGCGAAGCCTTCTTCCTGCGTCGGGCTCAGGCCGTAGGCCACCAGCACGGTATCGGCGGCGTCGGCGGGCGGGATCTCGGCCACTGCTTCCTCGGCGGCCGAAGAGCCCAGGGATGGTCGCGCGGGCCGGGGCGGCAGAGCATCGTGCTCGGCGTGCTGCGCCGTCAGTTGCGCGCTCAGCTCCGGGTCCCTGACCAGGAAGTGCGTCGGCGCCGCCGTGCGCACGTTGCCCTCGCCGTCATATCCCAGCACGGTCAGTGCGTAGACGGTCGGCTCCGGCTGAACGACCAGCTCGACGGCCGGCTCCTGCCCCGGCTCCACTTCGCCTATCTTCCCCGCCCCGTCGTAGAACTCAATCCTCTGCCAGCCGGGGAACCCCGTCGCATCGCACTCGACCACCAGCCGGGTGCCGGGGTCAACGACGTTGCCGCCGATCGAGCGGAGCATGACGCCGCTCTCCAGCGGGTTCTCCACCTCGCCCAACCCGCGCACC
>JAWOCH010000061.1:0-2971 GCA_046483865.1 Candidatus Brocadiia bacterium
CGTAGGGCAGCAGCCGGTCGAGGCGTTCGTACTCCTGCTCGACTCGCTGCCAGCTCCAGCCCTCGACGGCGGCGCCCATTGCCGAGCCGATCTGGCTGGCCGCCAGGCAGCCGAACACTTTCTCTTTCAGCTTACTCATGTGTCTCTCCCGTACGGGTTCACTCGACTTCTACGGCCTCGGGCAACTCGTCGAACGGCTGCGTGCGCCCGGCTGCCACCTCGTAGATGCGTCCGTGGCTCCACTGCATGGCCTCGACCATCTCGGCGTAGGGCGTCTGGCAGATGTCCACCAGGCCGATCTGCCAGTTCTCGCCGTCGAAGCGGCCGACCACGTGCTGGTCATTCCACAGGAAGTAGTGCGCGCCGACAAGCTCCGGGATGGCGGCGGCCTGCTCGACGTAATAGCGATAGGAACCGGCCCGCTCGCTTTGCGTTTGCACCATGCGCAGGCCGCCCCACGGCAGGCCGCGGTCCAGCGCGCCGGTGTGGAACTCGCCGACCATCACGGGCGCATCGGCCGCCCGCGAGCAGCGCGCGACGACATCCGCGTCGGGACGTTCGCCGTAGCCGTTGATGCTGAACACGTCGAAGACGTCCGCCCCGGCCAGCAGGTCGTCGTGCGCGATCCACGCGTAACGCACGCCCAGGTTCAGGTGGTCGGGGTCCACCCGGCGACACTCCTCGCTCGGCACGCGGACGTACTCGGCGACCATCAGCCGGTTGAACTCTCGCAGGTCCTCCTGAGCGCCTTCGCCGGCCAGCACATCTTCGGATACGGGACCGGCCAGCAGGTTGTCAAAGCTGCCCAGATCGCTGCCCCAGGCATCGTTCAGGTTGCGGACCGTGGCGTGGCGCTCCTTAAGCCACTCGACCAGCCGCCGACGGCTGGCGAACGGCTCCGCGCGCAGCAACATGCGCTCGGCCAGATTGTAGACACCGAAAGCCCAGTGCGGCTCGTTGCGCAAAAAGTAGCCTATCAGGTAGGGATCCTCGCGGAACTCCCCGAGCTGGGCGGCGAACTTCCGGCTGTTGCGCCTGTACTCGTTGCTGAACACGTCCGGGAAATCCCGGAAGATCATCTTCTTGGTGCGGGGAAACCCCCGCAGCGGCCAGACATAAGGGAGCTTCGCGAACCGGCAGAATTCCAGCTCCGACCAGTTGCCCACGGTGTTGAGACCCCACGCCACCATTCGCCGCCTGCACAGCTCCATCCACTTGCGCCGCCAGCCCTGCCCGAGCGCGCGCATCAGGTTGTGGCGCATCCCGTCGAACAGCGCGCTGTCCTCCCTGCGGCTGCTCCACAGGTCGGCGTATGGGCCGTCCCGCGCGGGCAGCTCGGCGAACAGGTCCTCATTCCCGTAGGTCTCGGCGGACACCGACGGGCGGAGGCAGTCTACGCCGACGCTATAGAACGGATAGCCGTCCGGGTCCACCAGCCACCAGCGCTCACCGTCGTGCTCGGTGCGGAACCGGCCGGTGGCATCGAACCGCTCGCCCGTCCAGCCGCCCCACGTGCTGCGCTCCGGCGGGGGTTCGGGCGGCACGCCCTCCAGCTCCTGCTCCAGAGTCCGGCGCATCTCCCGGAGGGTCTCCGTCTTGCCCGGCCATTGCCGGCCGGTCCACTGGTGCAGCTCGTCTGCGATGGGCTCCTCGGCGTGGGGCCAGGCGGTCGGCAACGCATCCGCCAGTTCAGGCTCGGAGATGCGCACCTGCGCCCCGCCGCCGGCGGTCTCCGCCGTGATCCAGGCGCGATCCAGTGCCCCGGGCTCAACGGGTCCGCCGCTGCAGACGCACTTGAACCGGTGCGGCGTGCGGCCGGGGATGACCACCTGGCTGTCCAGCATGGACAACGGCAGGACGACGCGCGTGGGCACGTGGGGGAACAGGCCCATGCGAATCTGCATGGCCTGGCCGCCCTGCTGGAGGTGGAAGACCAGCCTGGCCAGCAGGTCACCGTCGTTCACGGCGTCTAACACCAGGTAGCGGCCGGGCTGCCACTGGTCGGTGGGTTCCAGCTCGTGCGGCAGACTCACGCGCATCGGCTTCGGGCGGGCGTCATCCTGCTGTTCGGCCATCCTTGCAGCCCCTTGCTGAACGGAGATCGGGAGAAACGCCGGCGCTCAGACCAGGTCCATCTCGACGGCCTTCTCGGCGATCTGGACCGCGTTCAGCGCCGCGCCTTTGAGCAGGTTGTCGGAGACGCACCACAGGTCGAGCGAGTTCGGGCGCGACGGGTCCCGGCGGATGCGGCCGACGTAGACGTCGTCCCGCCCGGTGGCATCGCTGGCCAGCGGATAGCGGGAGCGCTGCGGCTCGTCCACCACGGTCACGCCGGGCGCCTTCTGCAGTACGCTGCGGGCTTCGTCCGGCCCGATGGCGCGCTCGAACTCGGCGTTGATCGCCTCGCTGTGGCTGCACTCGACCGGCACGCGCACGCAGGTGGCGGTCACCGGCAGTTCGGGGCAGTCCAGGATCTTCCGTGTCTCCAGGACCATCTTCACTTCCTCGCTGTAGTAGCCGGGGAAGCTGTCGTCCTTCAGGCTGCCGATCTCCGGTATGCAGTTGTTGTAGATGGGGTGGGGATAGGGTCCCAGGTCAGCCACGGGGCCGCCCGCTCCGCGCTGCTCCTGCAAGGCGGCCACGCCGGAGCGCCCGGTGCCGCTGACGGACTGGTAAGTGCAGACCACCACGCGCTTCAGCCCCGCCTCTCGGTGCAGCGGCGCCAGGGCGGCCACCATCTGGATGGTGCTGCAGTTGGGGTTGGCCACGAAACCTTGATGCCCCCCGATGGCCTCCGGGTTGACCTCCGGCACCACCAGTGGCACGCGCTCGTCCATGCGGAAGTCGCTGCCGTTGTCCACGACGAAGACGCCCTTCCCGACCGCCTGCCAGCCGTAGAGCTGGCTGGCGCCGGACTCGCCCTCCGTTCCCGCGAACAGCGCGATATCCAGCCCGTCGAAGGCGCCCTCGG
>JAWOCH010000392.1:0-3816 GCA_046483865.1 Candidatus Brocadiia bacterium
GCCGCGCATCCGGCGAGCGCACCACGCGGGAGACGACCATCACTGTCGAGCTGAACCTGGACGGCCGGGGCGACTGCGAGGTGGCAACCGGCGTGGGCTTCCTGGACCACATGCTGGAACTGCTGGCGCGCCACGCCGCCTTCGACCTGGCCTGCCATGCGGAAGGCGACCTTCAGGTGGACGCCCATCACACGACGGAGGATGTCGGCATAGTGCTGGGCCAGACGATGTCCAGGGCGCTGGGGGACAAGAAGGGCATCACTCGATTCGCCGACGCGCGGGTGCCGATGGAGGACAGCCTCTGCGCGCTCGCACTGGACGTAAGCGGGCGGGGGCACCTGTGCTTCAGCGCGGAGTTCCCCGCGCACAAGGTCGGCCAGTTCGACGTGGAGCTGGTTGAGGAGTTCCTGCGGGCTTTCTGCGCAAACGCTGGGCTGAACATGCACGTGGACGTGGTCCGGGGCACCAACACCCACCACGTGGCAGAGGCCATCTTCAAGGCGCTCGCCCGCGCACTGCGGGAAGCCGTGCGGATTGACCCGCGGCTGGCCGACCGCGTGCCGTCCACGAAGGGCGTGCTCTGACCCGTTACCTGCCGAGCGGAGCCAGGTAGTCCCCCACGTTGCACCGGTAGACGTTGCCCACGTCGCCCTCCCCTTCGGAGACGACCTCCAGGCGGGCGCACTCGGCCACGGCCGCTGCCTGGTCGAACGTCACCGGCCCGCCGCGCACCGCTTCCAGCGCGCACCGCAGGTCATCCAGCCTGAACTCCTCCGGCAGCAGGGCGAAGGCCACGTGTGTGCTCAGCGCCAGCAGCCGGAGCTTCTCCAGCCCCGCGGCGACGATATCCGCGTGATCGAAAGCCGTCTTCGGCAGGTCCCCGACCGGGAACCAGCGCGCCTCCGCCGCGTCGTCCCCCGCGCGGGCCGAGCGCTCGGAGGGTCGGACGACCGCCAGGTATGCCACGCTGACGTTGCGCCCTCTCGGGTCGCGCCCCGGCGTGCCCCAGGCCCCGATCTGCGCCAGGGCGGCCGGCCGCAGGCCCGCCTCCTCCAGCAGCTCCCTGGCGCAGGCATCCGGCAGGTCCTCGTCCTCGTCCACGAAGCCGCCCGGCAGAGCCCATCTGCCCTGATACGGCGGATTCCGACGGCGGATCAGCAGCAGCTCCAGCGGACCCGTCGGCGACAGGGCGAAGGTCACGGCATCCGTGGTCACATAGACCTTCACCGGCGCGTCGCTCATGCTGTCACCTCCTCATCGGGCAGCGTCGGTTCGATCCGGGCCGCGATCGGCAGGCGCGGCCACGCTCCTTCGGCGCTGCACACGCGCAGCACGGGCGGGCCCTGGCGGCGCTTGAAGTCCGACCGGCGCACTCGCCTCAATACGTCCGCCACGCGCGCTCGTTCGAATCCCGCCTCCACGATCTGCTCCGCGTCCATGCCCTCGTCCAGGTGCAGGGCCAGTATCTCGTCCAGCACTTCGTAGGGCGGCAGGTCATCCTGATCGGTCTGCTTGGGGCGGAGTTCCGCACTGGGGGGGCGCTCAATGACAAAGTCCGGGATGATCCGCTCGTCGTGGTTCAGGTGCTCCGCCAGCCGGTAGATGACCGTCTTGGGCACGTCGCCGATGACGGCCAAAGCGCCGGCCAGATCGCCGTAAAGGGTGCAGTAACCCACTGCCAGCTCGCTGCGATTGCCCGTCGCCAGTGGCATGGAGCCGAACTTGTTGGCGTGGGCCATGATAAGCGCGGCGCGGATGCGTGCCTGCACGTTCTCCTCCGCCGTGCCGGGCTCTGTGCCGGCGAAGAGCGTCTCCAACGCCTCCGCGTAGACCAGCCGCAGCTTCTCGATGGGCAGCATGACCGAGCGGATGCCCAGGTTCTGCGCGACTTCGCGCGCGGCCTCGGTGCTGCCGTCGCGGGTGAAGCGGGTGGGCATGATCAGGGCCGTAACACTGTCCGGGCCGAGAGCGCGGGCAGCGAGCGCAGCCACCACGGCGCTGTCTATGCCCCCGCTCAGGCCCAGCACTGCGTCGGTGAAGCCGCTCTTGCGCGCGAAGTCGGCCAGGCCCAGCACCAGGGCCTGCTCCAGCATCTCGATGTCTTCGGACTGCTCAACGTGCCCGGGCGTCGGCGAGTCGAGGTCTACCGTCAGCAGCCCCTCCTGGAACCGCGGCCCGTGCGCCCCCAGTTCGCCGTTGGGAAGGACGACCAGGCTCCCGCCGTCGAAGACCTGCTCCCCCATGCCGCCCACGAGGTTGGCCCACGCCACGGGCTCTTCTCTACGGCGTGCAACCGTGCCCAGTCGCTCAAGCCGCCGGGCTGGGCGTTCCATACGGAATGGCTCGGGCACGCAGAGCACGGTCAGGTCCGCCGCCGGAAGCTGCTCCAGGTCCGTCCACGACAGGGCCAGTGCCACGAGCCAACCATGCGCTCGAAACGTCTGTGGTTGGCAGCCGCCGGAGACGGTGAGTAGACACTCGCCCTCGACCATCACAGACACGGCTCCCGCGCCGTCCTCCTCATGACCCACCACGACCGGCACTTCCGGGCAGACACCTGCCAGCCGGTCCAGAGCCGAGGCCTGCGCTTCCTGGAAGGTCGCCGCCCGTGCCAGGTCCAGCGGATGCCACCCGCTGAGCGCCCAGGCAGACGTCACAATCAGGTCCACCCCGCCGGCGGACCGGCGCACCATCGTCTCCAGCACGCGGAGGTTGGCGGGCACATCGGCCGTGGTCGGGTTGATCTGGGCCAGCGCCAGTTTCATGGGCGGCTATTGTGGGCGATCAGAAAGGTCCGGTCAAAAGTGCGCCGTGTAGCCCGGTCGCCCGCGACCGGTTCGGCTGTGCCACATTGCCCGGCACGTCCAGCCGCCGGTTGACTTATGGGCCGTCGCCAAGATAATGAAGATGTCGCCCCACTCGCGGAGCAGCGACCATGATCCTGATCATAGACAACTACGACTCGTTCACCTACAACCTGGTGCAGCGCCTGGGCGAACTGGGCCACCGGGACATCCAGGTCTTCCGCAACGACAAGATCACCGTCGAGCAGGCCGGGGAGCTGGGCCCGGAGCATCTGATCATATCGCCCGGCCCGTGTACGCCGCGCGAGGGCGGGGTGTCCAACGAGATGATCGAGCATTTCGCCGGGCGCGTGCCCGTGCTGGGCGTCTGCCTGGGCCACCAGTGCATCGGCCACACGTTCGGGGCAACCGTCGAGCGCCACCGCCGACTCATGCACGGCAAGACCAGCATGATCCACCACGACGGGCGGACCATCTACGAGGGCCTGCCGAATCCGTTCGAGGCCACGCGGTATCACTCGCTGGCCATCCGGCCGGACACGCTGCCCGATGAGTTCGAGGTCACCGCCTGGGCGGATGAGGACGAGATAATGGGCATCCGGCACACCGAGTGGCCGCTGGAGGGCGTGCAGTTCCACCCCGAATCATTCCTGACCGTCGAGGGCCCCCGCCTGCTGGCTAACTTCCTGCGGATGTAGCGCGGTAGAGAGGAGCCACAGCCGATGACCAGCCACCGCGTGTACGTCGCCGACAGCCGCCGGATGCAAGAGCTGGAGGACGAGTCCGTTCACCTGGTGGTCACATCGCCGCCCTACTGGTGCATCAAAGACTATGGCCATCCAGGCCAGATCGGCTATGACCAGAGCTACGAGGAATACATCGCCGATCTGCGGCAGGTGATTGCGGAGTGCCACAGGACCCTCTGCGCCGGATGCCGGGCCGCCCTCAATATCGGCGACCAGTACCTGCGTGCCTCCGAGCACGGACGCTACCGCGTCCAACCCATCCCCGC
>JAWOCH010000090.1:0-3384 GCA_046483865.1 Candidatus Brocadiia bacterium
ACCCCGCCGATATTACCGGTGCCGATGGTCGCCGACAGTGCCGTGGACAAGGCCTGAAACGGGGTAATCTCACCCTTGTCGCCGGCCCGCGCAGTCCGCCCGGCCGCCAGTTGCCGGAAGCCGTAGCCAATCCGGCGGATGGGCATGCCCCTGAGCCCGATGGTCAGAAACAGCCCCGTGCCCAGCAGCAAAACCAGCATCAGCGGCCCCCAGACAATGCCGCTGACCGTCTCAAGAAACGCAGTCACCTGTTCCATCGCGTGTCCCCCATGGTTTCTTCACTCCGGGGTCACGGGCCCTGAACCAAGCGGTCCACCCGGGTTCGTGACGCCCCCTCCCGGTGCATGACTGCGCCTTTGTGGGACCGCTGCGGACCGTACCCCTGGCCCTGGCACCCACGCCGGCCGCCTTGCGCCCGTAGTGTAGCCGTGATGCAAGGCGCCTGCCGGCACCTGCGGCCGAAGCGGGTGTTGTTGCTGTGATACCCTCCCGGCATGAGCGAGTCACCGCAACGCCAGCCGGCGGCCGGGCCGGCGCATGCCTTCTCCGAACCGGAAATCGACGCTGTTTACCGAGCCATTTACAGCCGGCGCGACATGCGCCACTTCCGTTCCGATCCGGTGGATCCGGCCGTCCTGCACCGCCTCCTGGGTGCGGCGCACCGGGCGCCGAGCGTCGGCTATATGCAGCCCTGGCGCTTCATCCGGATGACCGACCCCGGGCTGCGCGAACGCCTGCACGGGTTGGTGGACAACGAGCGCCTGGCGACCGCGGACGCCCTGGGCGAGCGCGGCAGCGAGTTCATGCGACTGAAAGTCGAGGGCATCCGCGAGGCCGGGGAAGTGCTGGTGGTCACGCTCATGCCGGGACGCGATGACTACGTCTTCGGCCGGCGCACCATGCCGGACATGGATCTCGCCTCGGTGGCCTGCGCCATCCAGAACGTCTGGCTGGCCGCTCGGGCGGAGGGTCTGGGCATGGGCTGGGTGTCGCTGTTCGACCCGGAGGCCCTGCGCGAACTCCTGGACATCCCCGCGGGCGGGCGCCCCATCGCCATCCTGTGCCTGGGGCACGTAGAGGCTTTTTACGATGCGCCCATGCTGGAGCAAACGGGCTGGGACGAGCGCCGGCCCCTGGCCGAGCTGATCAGTGAAAACGGCTGGGAGGAGCCTGCCCATGAACAATCCTGAACGCCAGGTCGCCGCCGAGACCGCACCGGGCGGCGCCGGCAGCGCCACGCGGGCAGCGAGTGCGCTCGCGATCCAGGGCCTGAGCAAACGCTTTGCCGGCGGCTTCAGTGCCCTGGAGAACGTGGACCTCACCATCGCGCCGGGGGAGATCTTCGCCCTGCTCGGCCCCAACGGTGCCGGCAAGACGACGCTGATCAGCATTGTCTGCGGGCTGGTGACGCCCTCCGGCGGCACGGTCAGTGTCGCCGGCTTCGATATCCAGCGCGACTTCCGCGACGCTCGCTACCGTGTGGGCCTGGTGCCCCAGGAACTGGCAACGGACGCGTTTGCCAAGGTCCACCAGACGGTGACCTACAGCCGCGGCCTGTTCGGCCGGCCGCCGGACCCCGGGGCCGTGGAGCGCGTACTGCGCGACCTCAGCCTGTGGGACAAGCGCGACGAACGGCTCATGAACCTCTCCGGCGGCATGAAGCGCCGGGTCATGATTGCCAAGGCACTGGTCCACGAGCCGCGTGTCCTGTTCCTGGACGAACCCACCGCCGGTGTGGACGTGGAGCTGCGGCGCGAGATGTGGGAGCTGGTCCGGCAGCTGCGCGACACCGGGGTGACCATTATCCTCACCACCCACTACATCGAGGAGGCGGAGGCGATTGCCGACCGGGTCGGGGTCATCAGCCAGGGCCGAATCCTGCTGGTGGAGCGCACCAGCACGCTGATGCAGCGCATGGGCCACAAGCAGCTGCACCTGCACCTGTCGGAGCCACTGATTGAAGTCCCCGCAAGCCTGGCCGGCTACGGGCTGACGCTGGCCGCCGACGGGCACGAGCTGGTCTACAGCTATCACGCCAACGACGAGCATGCCGCCATCCCCGAGTTGTTGCGGGGCCTGGATGCCGCCGGCATTCACTTCCGCGACCTGGACACGCAGCAGAGTTCACTGGAGGAGATCTTCGTGCGGCTGGTCCAGGAGGACGACGCCTCGTGAACGTCCACGCGATCCGCACCATCTATCTCCACGAGCTAGCACGCGCCTGGCGAACCCTGTTCCAGAGCGTGGTCTCGCCGGTGATCTCCACCTCGTTGTACTTCGTGGTCTTCGGCGCGGCTATCGGCTCGCGCATCACGGAGGTGGACGGGGTGGCCTACGGCGCGTTCATCGTGCCGGGGCTGATCATGCTCATGCTGCTCACACAGAGCGTCTCCAACGCCGCCTTCGCGATCTATTTCCCGAAGTTCAACGGCACCATCTACGAGCTGCTCTCGGCGCCGGTGTCCTCGCTGGAAATCGTGCTGGGCTACGTGGGCGCGGCGGCCACCAAGTCGGTCCTGCTGGGGCTCATTATTCTGGCCACGGCCAGCTTCTTCGTGCCCCTGCAGATCAGTCATCCGGTATGGATGCTGGTGTTTCTGGTGCTCACCGCGGTGACCTTCAGCCTGCTGGGGTTCATCATCGGCATCTGGGCGGACGGCTTCGAGAAGCTGCAGTTCATCCCGCTGCTCATTATCACGCCGCTCGCATTCCTGGGCGGGACGTTCTACTCCATCGACATGCTGCCGCCGGCCTGGCAGACGGTCACGCTGTTCAATCCCGTGGTCTATCTCATCAGCGGGTTCCGCTGGAGCTTCTACGGGCTCACGGACGTGAGCATCCTGGCCAGCCTGGTGACCATCACCGGTTTTCTGGGCGTGTGCCTGGCGGCCGTGTGGTGGATCTTCCACACGGGCTACCGCCTGAAGGCGTGATGCCGCCGGTGTTGCCCCGGCGGCATTCACCCGATGGTGCTTACTCCTCGCGCACGCCCTCGACGGAGAGGTAGAGCTCCACCGTCTCGGCCTCCTCGCCCAGGTCATAGTCCAGACCGAAGGCGGGCCGCTCCAGTGTCACAGTGCCCTCGAAACCCCGGCGATAACCGCCCCAGGGGTCTTCGCCGGCGCCCACCTGCTCGACGTCGATGGCGATCTCGCGGGTGGTGCCGTGCAGGGTCAGCTCGCCTTCCAGCGTCGCCTCGCCATCACCGTGCTCTTCGAACGAAGTCGAGACGAAGCGGGCCTCGGGATATTCGCTCACCTCGAGGAAATCCTCGCCCCGGATGTGGCGATCACGCTCGGAGTGGTCGGTGTCGACACTCTCGGTATCCACCGTCGCGGTAACCTCCGAAGCCGAGGGGTTGTCCGGGTTGTAAGTAAACTCGCC
>JAWOCH010000171.1:0-12310 GCA_046483865.1 Candidatus Brocadiia bacterium
ATAGCCTCCGAGCACCTGGCGCTGATTGAGGAGCGCGAGGAGGCGGTGGACGCGTTCCTGACGGTCTGCCGCCAAGAGGCCGCGACCCGCGCGCGCAAGCTGGACGAGCGCCGCGACCAGGGGGAGCAGATGGGCCGCCTGGCCGGAGTGCCCGTGGCGGTGAAGGACAACATCTGCACCCGCGGCCTGCCCACCACCTGCGCCTCGAAGATACTGGCGGACTTCGTGCCGCCCTACAACGCCCACGTGGTCGAGCGGCTGCTGGCCGAGGACGCCGTCATCATCGGCAAAACCAACATGGACGAGTTCGCCATGGGTTCCTCGACCGAGAACAGCGGCTTCAAGGTGACCCGGAACCCGTGGGACGCCGAGCGCATCCCCGGCGGCTCCAGCGGGGGCAGCGCGGCGGCCGTGGCGGCGGGCATGGTGCCCCTGGCGCTGGGCAGCGACACGGGCGGCTCGATACGCCAGCCGGCGGCCCTCTGCGGCGTGCTGGGCATGAAGCCGACCTACGGGCGCGTCAGCCGCTACGGGCTGGTGGCTTTCGGAAGCTCGCTGGACCAGATAGGCCCCTTCGCCCGCACGGCCGAGGACCTGGCGACGCTGCTGCAGGTGATCTCCACTCCGGACGCGCGGGACTCCACCTGCACGGAGCGCGAGCCGGAGGACTACGCGGCGGCCGAAGGCGACCTGGCGGGGCTGACCATCGGGCTGCCGGAGGAGTTCTTCCTGGAGGACGGCGTGGACCCGGAGGTGACCGCCGCCCTGGCGGAGGCGCGCGGCGTGCTGGAGAGGCTGGGCGCGGAGTTCAGGGAGGTCAGCCTGCCCCACAGCCGCATCGAGACCGAGGGCGGCCGGCTGTCCAGCTACGCCGTGGCCTGCTACTACATCCTGTGCACCGCCGAGGCCAGCAGCAACCTGGCCCGCTACGACGGGGTGAAGTACGGCCACCGCAGCGCCGAGCACGAGGACATGATCCACATGTACAGCCGCACGCGCGGCGAAGGGTTCGGCGACGAGGTCAAACGGCGCATCATGCTGGGCACCTACGCGCTGAGCGCAGGCTACTACGACGCCTACTTCCTGAAGGCGGCGCGGGTGCGGCGGCTGATACGGGGGGACTTCGAGGCGGCCTTCGCGGACGTGGACCTGCTTTTCAGCCCGACCAGCCCCACCCCCGCGTTCCGCATCGGCGAGAAGACGGCCGACCCGCTGGAGATGTACCTGAGCGACATCTTCACCATCTCGGCCAACCTGGCGGGCATCGGGGGCATCTCGGTGCCCTGTGGCTTCACCGAAGGCGGGCTGCCGATCGGCATGCAGCTTATGGCACCCCACTGGCAGGACGCGCGGCTGGTGCGCGCTGCGGCGGCCTACCAGCGGGAGACCGACTGGCACACGCGCACGCCGAATGCGCCCACCTGACGGCCGGCCCTGGACCAGACAGAGGCAGCGGGCAATGCCCGAGGAAACCGTCCGTGGAGCCCCACAGGAGGATGTGTCCCGCATCCGACGGGTCACGTGGACGGGTCTGATCTGCAACATCGCGCTGTCGGCTCTGAAGCTGGCCGGCGGGCTGCTGGGCCACAGCCAGGTGGTGGTGGCGGACGCCGTCCACAGCCTCTCCGACAGCACTACGGACATCGCGGTGCTGGTCGGCGTGCGCTACTGGTCCAGACCCCCGGACGGGGAGCATCCCCACGGGCACGGGCGCATCGAAGCCCTGGTCACACTGCTGATAGGGTTGATGCTGGCGGCGGCGGCGGTGGGCCTTGGCTGGAGGGCGCTGGCCACACTGCCTCAGGCTCACGCCTCGCCACCGGGGCTGATCGCCCTGGCCGCCGCGCTGGTCTCAATAGTCAGCAAGGAGATCCTCTACCGCTGGACCGTCGCTGTGGGCCGCCGGACCGGCTCCAACGCCGTGGTGGCCAACGCATGGCACCATCGCTCGGACGCCCTCAGCAGTATCCCGGCGGCTCTGGCGGTGCTGGCCGCCCGGATGCATCCGGCCTGGTACTTCGTGGATCACGTGGGCGCCGTGGTGGTCTCGGTGTTCATCCTGCGCTCGGCGGTGCAGGTCGCGTGGCCCGCGCTGCAAGAGCTGATGGACACGGGCGTGTCGCGGGAGGAGCAGGAGCGCATCCGGCAGATAGCGCTGGACACTGACGGCGTGCGTGAAGTGCACGGCCTGCGGACCCGCATCGTCGGCAACACCGTCCACGCCGACCTGCACATTCTGGTGGACGGCGACATGGCTGTGCGCCGGGGGCACGAGGTCAGCGAACGAGTCAAGCAGCGGCTTCTGGACCAGGGCCCCCGCCTGGCGGACGTCGTCGTCCACCTGGAGCCTTACGAGGACTGAGTGAGCGATCCCGGCCCGGTGGCATCGTCACGGCAGGCACCCTACGGCGGCGAAGACAACGTATAGGACCACCAACACCGCGCCCGCGCGCAGCCAGCCGGCTCAGTCGAACTCGATCAGCGGCTTGATGATGCCGTCTTCCTTGGTCTTCATCATGTCGAAGGCCGTCTGGATCTCGTCGAACGGGAACGTGTGGGTGGTCATCTTCGTCGGATCAAGCCTATCGTTCTGGATCAGGCGCATCAGCCGCTTCATGCGCACCTTGCCGCCGGGGCACAGGGCGGTGCGGATGGTCTTGTCGCTCATGCCCACGCCCCACTCGGCGCGCGGGATGCCCACCACCTCGCCCTCGCCGTGGTAGCCCACGTTCGAGATGGTGCCCCCCGGCCGCGTGGCCTTGACGCACATCTGGAAGGTCTCCTCGGCGCCCAGCGCCTCGATGGCCGAGTCGGCGCCCTGCCCTTCCGTCAGTTCCATGACGGCCTCGACGGGGTCTTGCTCCTGGAAGTCAATGACCACGTCCGCGCCGTACTCCTTCGCCAGGTCCATGCGCTTCGGCACGGTGTCCACGCCGATGACCAGCCCCGCGCCCCGCAGCCGACATCCGGCGACCGCCATCAGCCCGACCGGCCCCAGCGCGAACACCACCGCGGTGCCGCCGACCGGGATGTCCGCGTTCTCGGCCCCGGCGAAACCGGTGGACATCATGTCGCAGCAGTAGACGGCCGCTTCGTCGGGCACGTCGTCCGGGATGGGCGCCAGGTTCGCCCGGGCGCTGTTGACGTGGAAGTATTCGGCGAAGACGCCGTCCTTGATGTTGGCGAACTTCCACCCGCCGAGCATCTCGGTGCACTGCGACGTATAGCCCCGCTGGCAGTTCTCGCACATGTAGCACGGCGTGATGGCGTTGACGGCCACGCGGTCGCCTTCGCCGTATCCCTCGACGGCCCGGCCCAGCCGGTGGACGACGCCGACCGCCTCGTGGCCGAGCGTCAGGTCCTCCCGCTCGCCGATGGCGCCTGCCACCGTGTGGGTGTCGCTGGTGCAGACCAGCGCCCTGGTGGTCCTGACGATGGCGCCGTTCGGCCCCGGCTGCGCGGGAACCGGCTTCTGTGCGAAACCGACCTCCCCGATGCCCCTCATCACAAACGCGCGCATTGTGTCAGCCATAGCGCTGCCCCCTTCCGTTCGAGAACGGCCTGGCCCCCTCGCACACCGCCGGCGCGGCAAGCCAGGTTACCCCATGTGCCCCAACTTCTTTGTAGGCCACGGCTGCCCCGCCGTCAAGCAGCCGCCTTCTGTTGCGGCGGTCGGTGACCGGGGCCATAATGCTCCGGCTGAACGGTGCAGTCCGAGGCATGAAGGAGGCAGCGATGGCTCTGCTCAAGGTAGGTCTGCTTCAGATGTCGTCCCACGGGATGGACCAGGATGCGAACCTGGCAAAGGGAGAGGAGTTCTGCCGGCGGGCGTCCGCCATGGGTGCCGACGTCGCGCTGTTCCCCGAGATGTGGAGCATCGGGTATACGCTGCCGGACCCGGAGGACGCCGACGCCGTGGCCGACTGGCGGACACGGGCTATTGAGCGCGACGACGCCTTCGTGGCACATTTCCGGCGGCTGGCTCGGGAGCTGGACATGGCCATCGCCATCACCTACCTGGAGGCCACCCCCGACGGGCCGCGCAACTCCGTGTCCCTGATAGACCGCAAGGGGCAGATAGTGCTGACCTACTCGAAGGTGCACACCTGCGATTTCGGCCACGAGGCGGCTCTGACCCCCGGCGACGGCTTCCACGTGGCCGAGCTGGACACCGCCGCCGGGACGGTCAAGGTCGGAGCGATGATCTGCTACGATCGTGAGTTCCCCGAGAGCGCGCGCATCCTCATGCTCCAGGGCGCGGAGATCATACTCACGCCAAACGCCTGCGGGCTGGAGCAGCACCGCATCGGGCAGTTCAAGGCGCGGGCCTACGAGAACATGGTCGGCCTGGCGATGACCAACTATCCGCCGCCCAAGGCGAACGGGCACTCGATGGCTGTTGACGGCGCGGCCGTCGGCGGGGACGGCAAGTCACGGGATACGTTGCTCGTCGAGGCCGGGCCGCACGAAGACGTTTACCTGGCCACCTTCGATCTGGACGAGCTGCGCTCCTACCGCGAGCGCAACGTATGGGGCAACGCCTACCGCAAGCCCGCTCGCTACGGCCTGCTGACTTCCGAAAGCGTCGAAGCGCCTTTCGTCCGGCCCGACGCGCGGCGGTAGACGGCACCGGACGGAACCGTGCACGGCTGCGCCGGATCGCTTACAATGCGCAACTGAGCCGACCGTACCGCGCTCATCCACCGTCCCTTCTGGTCGGCATGACGGATGTCCTACAGGCCATTGGGCGGCTGCCCGCGGTGCGGGAGCTGCCCGTCCTCCTGCGCGAGCGCGGGAGGATCAGTGTCGTCGGCACAGCCGGCAGCGGCGCCCCCCTGGTGACCGCCCGGCTGACGGGGATGGTGCGTACCCGCCTGCTGGTGGTCTGCTCCGGCATGGAGGAGGCCGAGGACTTCGCCGAGGACATGAACCTGCTGCGGGACGGGGTGGCCTGCTGCTTCCCCGCTCTCGAGGTGCTGCCCGGCGACCTGGAGGAGCCCAACGAGGCCATCCAGCGCGCGCGGCTCGCCGTGCTGCGCCACCTGGCCTTCGGCGACACGCCGGACACCGCCGACGAGCTGGCCGAGGCCGTCTACCTGGAACCCGGCCCCAACACCCGCGCGGTGGCCACTTCCGTACGCGCGCTGATGCAGCCCACCCGCTCGGCCGCGGAGCTGCGCACCGGCTCCCGCACGGTCTCCGTCGGACAGGAGGCCACCCCTGCCGAACTCGTAACCTGGCTGGTGGACAACGGTTACGTCAGCGTCCCCCAGGTGCGCGCGCCGGGCCACTACTGCCTGCGGGGCGGGATACTCGATGCCTACTCCCACGGCGCGCTCCAGCCGGTGCGGGTCGAGTTCTTCGGCGACGAGGTGGACTCGATCCGCACATTCGACCCCGGCACGCAGCTTTCCACCGGACGCGTGCAGCGCTGCCAGTTCACCATCAGCGAACACCCGGCGGGGCCGGCGCCGGGCACAGGCGGCAGCCTGATGTCCTACCTGGAAGAGGACTGCCTCGTCGTCACGGTCGAACCGGACGCCGTGCTGCACCGGGCGGAGGCCATCTACGAGCAGACCGAGCAGCGCTCCCTGCTGACGGCCCCGGACGAACTGGCCGGGTTGCTGTCCGCCCGGCTGCGGGTGGATTTCATGGCACAGGAGCCGGAGGACACCCCCGCGCCTGCGCCGCGGGTGAAGCTGCGCATCGAGCGGCGGGACGAGTTCGGCCCGGACCTCGACTCGATGCTGGAGGAGTTGGGCGGCATCTGTGCGGATTACGAGCGCACGGTCGTCTACTGCATCGGCCCGGCCGAGGCGGACCGCTTCCGCGCCCTGCTGCGCGACCGGGAGTTCCCCCACCTGGACGATCTGGAGCTGGCGGTTGGGCGACTGAGCCACGGCGCGCTCTGCCCGGCCGCCGGCCTGGCGCTGATTCCCCACCACAGGCTGTTCCACCGCTACCGCCAGCGCCGTTTCATCCGCCACGCCCACGAGGGCCGACCGGTGGAATCGGCGCAGGATCTGGCCCCGGGGGACCTGGTCGTGCACGTCGAGCACGGCATCGGCCGCTTCCTCGGCACCAGCCTGATCGAGCGCAACGGGCGCCGGCGGGAGCACCTGGAGCTGGAGTACGCCGACGGCGTCCACGTGCACGTGCCGGCCGAGCGCATCGAGCTGGTGCACCGCTACATCGGCGTGGGCGGGCGGGAGCCGGAGCTGCACCGCATCCGCAGCGCTTCCTGGCGCAGAGCCCGGCGCCGGGCCGAGGAAGCCGTCCAGGACCTGGCCGCCGACCTGCTCGAGCTGCAGGCAATCCGCGAGACCCAGCCCGGCATCGCCGCTCCCGGCGAGACCGAGTGGCAGTTCCAGTTCGAAAGCGAGTTCCCCTACGAGGAGACCGACGACCAGCTCGACGCCATCGAGGACGTCAAGCGCGACATGCGCAGCGCCCGGCCGATGGACCGGCTGCTGTGCGGCGACGTGGGCTACGGCAAGACCGAGGTGGCCATGCGGGCGGCGTTCAACGCCGTAATGGGCGGGCGCCAGGTGGCCGTGCTGGTGCCCACAACCGTGCTGGCGCAGCAGCACTACCGCACCTTCCGCGAGCGGATGGCCGACTACCCCATCTACGTCGAGATGCTCAGCCGCTTCCGCACCGGCGCCGAGACCCGGGAGATACTGGAGGGCATGGCGCGGGGGACGGTGGACATCGTCGTGGGCACACACAAGCTCGTGCAGGACAGCGTCGGTTTCAAGGACCTGGGGCTGGTCATCATAGACGAGGAGCAGCGCTTCGGCGTGAAGCACAAGGAGAAGCTGAAGAAACTGCGCGCCACGGTGGACGTGCTGACCATGACCGCCACGCCCATTCCGCGCACGCTGCACATGGCGCTGATGGGCCTGCGGGAGATATCCGCCCTCCAGACGCCGCCGCGGGACCGGCAGGCCATCAAGACGCGCGTGGGCAAGTTCGACCCCGAGCTGGCCCGCCACGCCATCCTGCGCGAGCTGAGCCGCGAGGGCCAGGCATACGTCATCCACAACCGCGTCCACAGCATTGACGGGTTCGCCGACCGGCTGCGGGAGATTGCCCCCGAGGCCACCATCGCGGTGGCCCACGGCCAGATGCCCGAGCGTGAGCTGTCCGAGACGATGGAGCTGTTCACCGACGGGGCGATTGACGTGCTGGTCAGCACGACCATCATCGAGAACGGCCTGGACATCCCGAACGCCAACACGCTGATTGTGGACCGGGCGGAGCTGCTGGGGCTGGCGGAGATGCACCAGCTCCGCGGGCGCGTCGGGCGCTACATTCACAAGGCATACGCTTACTTCTTCCTGCCCCGCGACCGGCCGGTCACGCCGGAGGCTGAGAGCCGGCTGGACGCCATCCGCCGCTACAGCCAGCTCGGCGCGGGTTTCGACATCGCATTGCGCGACCTGGAGATGCGGGGGGCGGGCAACATCCTGGGCCCCGCCCAGTCCGGGCACATCGCGGCGGTGGGATACAACCTCTATTGCCGGATGCTGATGCGTGCCGCCGCCCGGCTGAAGGGCGAGCCCGTCGAGGAGCCGCCGAGCGTGACCCTGGACGTGGGCATGGAGGCATACCTGCCGCCCGATTACGTGCCCACGCCGCGCGGACGCATGGAGCTGTACCGGCAACTGAGCGGCTGCACATCGATCGAGGAGGCGCGGGACGCGCTGGAGGCCATGCGCGACCGCTACGGCCCTCCGCCGCAGGAGGCGACCAACCTGGTGCTGGAGACGGAGGTGCGCATCCTGGCCGAGCGCGCGGGCATCGGCTCGATACACCTCGAAGACGGCCGCCTGCACTTCGGTCTGAGCGACGCTGAGCAGTTCCGCCGCCACTTCGCCGAGGCGCGCCGGCAACCGCGGACGGTCGGAGACGACCTGGCCGTCCTGGACGACGGCTTCCCGAAGGACGACCCGCAGATGCTCGTGGTGTTCCTGCGAAGGTTTTTGGCGCCCGCACAGGAATAGGAACGTGCGTGGCGAACACCCATGTAGCCCAGCCGCCCTCGGCTGGGGGCGGAACGCGGCCCACGGCCGGGGGCGGCCGTGCCACATAGGGGGCGAGCGCCGCGGCGGAAGCCGTGCGCCGGTTCGTTGATCTGCTGATCTGCCGATGAAACGAAGCCTCAAGACGTGGAAGCCGGCTCAGCTCCGCGGCTCGCCGTCTCCGGACCCAGCCGCGCACATGTTGTGCAGTTGTGCGAACAGGTCTATCGCCTCGACGCCAACACTCAACGCCTCCACGGCAGCAGCGCGGTCAATCTGCTGCAACGAACCATGGACGAAGCGGTTGCGCAAGCCCCTGACGCACTCGTACCTCTTACACCAAGAGCTCGATAGGTTCTGCAGTTCCTTCCGGACGTCTTTCCCGGTCAAGGCCCGGAAAGCGGCTTCACGCTCCAAATCGCTTCGGTACGACTCAACTGTTTCTGTTGGCGCCCGCACAGGAATAGGAACGTGTGTGGCGAACCATGTAGCCCAGCCGCCCTCGGCTGGGGGCGGAACGCGGCCCACGGCCGGGGGCGGCCGTGCCACATACAGTTCAGCCCGCAGCGGAAGCGCAGAGCCGCTGGTGGAGGGCCACGCTCTCTCGTGGCCGTCCGTTGCGTTGTGAAAACGCGGACGCGCGGAAGCGCGTCCCTCCATGCAGCGCACAGGCCCGCATCCTGGCGCGACCACCCGCTGGTTGATTTGCCGGCTCCCCGCGCGTATGATGGGTGTTTCACGCAGGTGCCGTGCGTCCGGCGTATTCCCCGCTTCAGAGGGCATCATGGATCACCTGAGCGAGCTGGAAAACAAGAGCATCTACATCATCCGCGAGTCCTATCACCAGTTTGACAACCTGGCCGCGCTGTGGTCGGTCGGCAAAGACTCCACCACCCTGATCTGGCTCTGCATGAAGGCATTCTTCGGCCAGATTCCCTTCCCCGTCGTCTACATTGACACGGGCTACCACTTCCAGGAGATGTACGACTTCCGCGACTACTGCGTCGAGAAGTGGGGCCTGGACCTGATAGTGTCCCGCAACGACGAGGCGCTGGCCGAAGGCATGGGCCCCAACAGCGGCGAGGGGGCCGAGAGCAAGCTGGCCTGCTGCAACGCACTGAAGACCCAGGCGCTTAAGGACTGCATCGCCGAGCACGGCTTCGACGCGCTGCTGCTGGGCATCCGCCGCGACGAGCACGGTATCCGGGCGAAGGAGCGATACTTCAGCCCGCGCGACCGGCAGTTCCAGTGGGACTACGAGAACCAGCCCCCCGAGCTGTGGGACCAGTACAGCGCCCGCGCCGACGAAGAGACCCACATCCGCGTCCATCCCCTGCTGCACTGGCGGGAGGTGGACATCTGGCGCTACATCCAGCGGGAGGGGCTCGAGGTGGTGCCGCTGTATTTCGCCCAGACGGGCCAGCGCTACCGCAGCCTGGGCTGCGAGACGTGCTGCGCGCCGGTAGATAGCGACGCGGAGACCATCGAGGAGATCATCGAGGAGATCGAGCAGTCCCACGTCGCCGAGCGCTCCGGGCGCGCCCAGGACAAAGAAGACGCCTACACCATGCAGAAGCTGCGCGCGCTGGGCTACATGTGAGCGCCGCTCCTTAACCGGGAGAACCCCCCGATGGACCAGGACAGCCTTGCATTCGTGATGATCGGCCACGTGGACCACGGCAAGTCCACCATGATCGGGCGCCTGCTGCACGACACCGACTCGCTGAGCGCCGGGAAAATGGAGGAGATCCAGGCGGCCGCCGAGGCCGAAGGGCGCGAGCTGGAGTTCGGATACATCGTGGACCACCTGCGCGAGGAGCGCGAGCGCGGCATCACCATCGACACCGCCCAGACGTTCTTCTCCACCGACACGCGCGACTACGTCATCATCGACGCACCCGGCCACAAGCAGTTCATCAAGAACATGATCACCGGCGCCTCGCAGGCGGAGGCGGTGGTGCTGATATGCAGCGTCGCGGAGGGCGTCGAGGAGCAGACACGCCGCCACGCATACGTCGTGCGGCTGCTGGGGCTGGACCAGGTGCTGGTCGCCTACAACAAGATGGACCTGGTGGACTGGTCGGCGGAGCGTTTCGCACAGGTCAAGGTGGACATGGATGACCTGCTGGCGCACCTGGGCATCGAGCCGACCCTGGAGGTGCCCATCAGCGCGAAGCTGGGCGACAACGTGGCCGACCGCTCCGAGAACATGCCCTGGTACGACGGTCCGACCATCGCCGAGGCGCTCGATCGCTTCCGCAAGATCCCCGCCCCCACGGAGAAAGCGCTGCGTTTCCCGGTGCAGGACGTCTACGCGCTGAACGGCACGCCGATTGTGGCCGGCCGGGTCGAGAGCGGCATACTGCGCGCCGGCCAGCGGCTCCGCTTCCTGCCCGGCGACAGGTGCCTCCAGGTCCAGCGTATCCGGACGTACCTGCAAGAGGAGCTGGAGCAAGCCGAAGCCGGCCAGTGCGTGGGGCTGGAGTTCGCGGAGAAGCCCCCGCCGCGCGGCGCCGTCGGTTGCCCGGAAGACGATGAGCCCCATCTGACGTCCCGCTTCCAGTGCACGGTGTTCTGGCTGGCTCCGGACCCGCTGGAGGTGGGCGATGAGCAGTTGACCTTCAAGTGCGCCACGCAGGAGCAGCCCTGCCGCGTCGCCCGGCTGGACGAACGGCTGGACAGCGGCACGCTGGAGCTGCTGGACGCCGAGGAGGGCCGTCTGGAGGAGACCGAAGTCGGAGAGCTGGTGCTGGAGACTGCGGGGCCGGTGGCGCTGGAGTCGTTCTACGACGTGCAGGAGCTGGGGCGCTTCGTGTTGGTGCGGGGCAAGGATGTCGCCGCCGGCGGCATCGTCACGCATCCCCAGGGCTGATCCGCCCATCCCCCGCGCATTGACTGAAACAAGGATAGGAGACGAGTTATGGCCTCACCAGTTGAAGGAGTTTCGAGCTGGACGTTGTCGCTGCTGGCGCTTCTTATCGCCCTCTCGCTGATCGCGGGGCCGGCGAACGCCGAACGGCTGGACGTGCGCGCGCCGGCCTTCGACGGCGGCGAGGTGCGCTACGACGGCATGTACTACGACTTCCGCGCGGCCGACGGCATGGAGCACCTGAAGCTGTGGGTCCCGCCGACGGCCGATCCGGTGCGGGGCGTGCTGTTCCACGGCAACCCCGGCGGCTACGGCGACACGCGGGAGATTGCGCGCGACCGGCGGCTCCAGGAGTTCGCCGCGCGCCACGACTTCGGCATCATCGGCGTCACTTCGATGCCCGGCGGGGCCGTCTACCCGAGGCTCGCGGAGGTCGTAGTGCGGGCGATGGACGACTGGGCGGAGTTGGGCTATCACCCGGAGATCGCCAACCTGCCCCTGATCGCCCGCGGCAGTTCCAACGCAGGCGTCACGGCCTACAGCCTGACCTGCTACGCGCCCGAACGGATGATCTGCTACACGCCGAACGTCGGGCCGCGCTACAACCCATCTGAGCCGCCCGCAGAGGCCCTGCTGGTGCCCGGCATGCTCCACGTGGGACCGGAGGACCGCTTCTTCACCACCGGCGTGGAGGACACCAGGGACCTGTTCGCCAGGGTGCGCCCGAAGGGCGCGCGCTGGGCCTGGACCGCCGAGAAGGGCAAGGGACATCAGATAGCGCACTGCGACGACGTGGACATGAAGTTCTACGAGACGTGCATCCCCCTGCGCCTGCCGGCGGAGGCCGACCCGGTCGCCGGGCCGATTGAGCTGAACACCATACCGGAGGAGGACGGCTGGCTGGTGGACACGTCCTCGTGGGAATCGGGCATCACCTACGTGGCCCCCTACAACGAGTACGAGGGCGACGAAGATGCCGCCGCCTGGGTGCCGACGGCGCACATCGCCTATCTCTACCGCGGCGTGGCCACCTACGACAACCCGCTCGAGGTCTCGGTGCGCGGGTTGGGCGAGGTGGAGAACCCGCTGGAGAGCGGCGTCATGCTCCGCTCGATCGGCGGCAACGTCGTTGACCCCGGCACCCGGCTGGTGGTCGAGTGCGATGCGACGGGGTTTCCCGGCTGGCAGAGGATTGAGTTCTACGACGGGGCGCGGAAGATAGGCGAAGTGGAGGCGGGGGAGGAACCGACCGTCGAACTGATCGTTCAGCCGGAGCCGACCGTCTACGCGCTGACCGTGCTGGGATATGACGGCGAGGGCAACGTGCGCACGGCGGCGCCGACGCACTTCCTGGTCAGGGACCCGGAGCTGAGCGCGCAACTGACGGCGCAGCACGCCGAGCACGATGCTCTGCCGC
>JAWOCH010000405.1:0-3843 GCA_046483865.1 Candidatus Brocadiia bacterium
CGCCTGGTACGAGAACCTGGGCGGGGGCAGCTTCGGGGGCCAGCAGATCCTGGCCACACCGGCGTATGCGTATTCGGTCTACGCGGCGGACCTGGATGGTGACGGGGATGCTGACGTTGTGTCCGGCGCGTATGAAGGCCGCACAGGGCCGGTCGCCTGGTATGAGAACCTGGGCGGAGGCAGCTTCAGCCTCGGCCAGATCATAACAGCGCCGCTCCCTGTCAAGTCGGTCTACGCCGCCGACCTCGACGGGGACGGCGACGCCGACGTGCTGTCCGCAGGGGGAATGGAGGTATTGTGGTATGAGAACCTGACGTGCTCCGATCTCCTGTGGGGCTCGAACGACGCGGACGGCATCTTCGTGCGGGAAAACGTGTGCACTACCGAAGCCGCCGGCACCGGATGGGACCGCGTGTCCGGCAAGCTGATGCAACTATCCTGCGGCGAGGGGACGGCCTGGGGCGTGAACGACAACGGCGGCGTGTTTGTGCGCGAGGGCATCTCAAGCGCAGAACCCGGAGGCACCGGCTGGACGCGGGTCGCCGGCAAGCTGGACCAGGTCAGCGCCGGCGAGATGGGCCTTATGTGGGGCCTGAACGCCAACGGCGGCATCTTCGTGCGCGAGGGCGTGACTGAGACCAACCTGGACGGAACCGGATGGGGGCGGGTCCCGGGCGAGCTGGCCTGCGTCTCCGCCGGCGAAGGGGCCGTGTGGGGGCTGAACGCCAATGGCGGGATCTTCGTGCGCGAGGGCGTCAGTCCCGCCGAGCCGACCGGCACGGGCTGGCTGCGCGCTCCGGGCAAGCTGGCCCAGGTCAGCGTCGGCGAGACCGGGCTGGTCTGGGGCATCAACTACAACAACGGCATCTTCGTGCGCGAGGGCGTCACGGCCGGCAACCTGACCGGCACGGGCTGGACGCGCGTGTCCGGCAAGCTGGCCCAGGCGTCCTGCGGGTTCGGGGACGTTTGGGGCGTGAACCCCTCCGGCGGCATCTTCCGCCGTGTCGGGCTGGATGCCGACACGATGCCGCGTGGCACCGGCTGGCAGCGCTGCCCCGGTGACCTGCGGCAGGTCTCGGTCGGCCTGACCCGGGTGCGCAGCGAGGGCGAGACGTCCGCTGCCGCCACGGCCGAGTCCACGGAGACCGACTCCGGCCTGCTGGCCGAGATGGAGGCCGTCTACAGCGCTGACCCCGCGGAGTTCGACACCTGGGCCGACGAGGAAGACGACGCGGGGGTCTGGGCCGGACAGGAAACCGCGATAGCCGGATGAACCGGCCGCAGGTCAGATGCCCAGCGCGCGGGCGTGGAACCTGAGGGCCTCCTGCACGCGCTGGTCCCAGTAGCCCCACTCGTGCCCGCCGGGGAACTCCTCGTACTCGTGCTCGATGCCCAACCCCTCCAGGTGCGCGTGGAAGGCGCGGTTCTGTTCGATCAGCCAATCGTCCGTGCCGCAATCGAACCGGATGGCCGGCAGGGCGTCGCGGTCGGCCCCCTCGGCCAGGCGGAAGGGATCGTTGTGGCCCTCGGCCGGATCGTCGCCGAAGATCCGCCTCAGTTCCTCGGCGTGATCGGATTCCTTCAGCAAGCCCCGGATATCGAAGGCGCTCGAGTGGGCCACAACGCTGCAGAAGCGGTCCGGATGCTTCAGGGCCAGCTTCATCGCCCCGTAGCCGCCCATGGACAGCCCCTCGATGGCGCGCCCGCCGCGCTCGGGAATGGCCGGCAGGAACCGCTCCACGAAACCGATCACGTCCTCCAGGATGTGCGTCTCGTAGGCGTAGCCCTGCCGGGCGTCCGTGTAGAAGCCGCGCCCGCCGTCGGGCATGACCACGATCAGCGGCATGCCGCTCACGTAGCGCTCCAGGGAGGTGCGCCGCGTCCAGATGGTGTCGTCGTCCGACAGCCCGTGCAGCAGATACAAAACGGGGTACGGCCCGGCCCGCTCCGCGTCCTGGGGCAGCAGGACCGTCATGTCCGCCTGCTTGCCGAGTGCCTCCGCAAAGAATCCGATGCGCATCTGTGCCATCTGAAATGCCTCCCGAAGCTGCTATACGGGATACGGCCGGCCCTCGTCGGGCCGGACGACACGCCCCATGCCCGTCTCCCGCAGGTCGGCGGCGAGCTGGTCGGCCGCTTCGGCTTCGCCGTGGACGACGAACGCCCGCTCGACCTGCGAGTCCATGCGGCGGAAGTAGTCCATCAGCTCGTCGTGGTCGGCGTGCGCGCTCAGGGCGTTTATGACCTCCACCTGCGCGCGCATGTCGAACATGTCCCCGAAGATTCTGACCTCCTTCGCGCCCTCGACCATGCGCCGCCCGAGGGTGTGTTCGGCCTGGTAGCCGACGATCAGCACGACGTTCTGCGGGTGCTCGACGGTGTGGGCCAGGTGGTGCAGGATGCGCCCGCCCTCGCACATGCCGCTGGCGGAGATGATGATAACCGGCCCGGACATGCCGTTGAGCTGCTTGGACTGGTCCACGCTGGAGGTGTAGGTCAGCGTGGGGAACTGGAACGGCTCCCCGCCGGTGCGCAGCAGTTCGGCCGTCTCGTCGTCGTAGCACTCGGGGTGGCGCCGGTGAACTTCGGTGGCCTTGTTGGACAGCGGGCTGTCCACGTAGATCGGCACGTCGCCGATGCGTCCCTCGCCGTGGAGCTGGTTCAGGAAGTAGACGATCTGCTGGGTGCGTCCCACGCTGAAGGCGGGGATGACCAGCCGCGCCTGGTCGCGCTCGATGCGGTTGCACAGCTCGGCCAGCTTCGCCTTCACGTCCTCGCTGGGCGGGTGCAGCCGGTTGCCGTAGGTGCTCTCGGTGATCAGCGTCTGGACATCGGTGACGACCTCGGGGTCCTTCAGGATGGGCATGTCGCGCCGGCCCATGTCGCCGGTGAACATCAGGCGCCGGGCGGCGCCGTCCTCCTCCAGGTCAAGCTCGACGAAGGTGGAGCCCAGGATATGGCCCGCGTCGTGGAAGGTGAGCGTGACGCCGGGCACGACCTGCGCGCCCATGTGATAGGGCAGCCGGCGGAACGCCCGCATCGTCGGCGGCACGTCCTCCGGCCTGTAGAGCGGCTCGAAGGGGTTCTTCCCCCGCCGGATGCGCTTGCGGTTGACGTACTCGACGTCCTGCACCTGGAGGTAGGCGGAGTCGGCCAGCATGATCTCGCACAGGTCGGCGGTGGCGGGGGTGGCGTAGATGGGGCCGCTGAAGCCGCTCTTGACCAGGCTGGGCAGGTTGCCGCTGTGGTCAATGTGCGCATGGGACAGCACGCAGACGTCCACCGAGGCGGCGTCGAAGGGCATGTTGCGGTTGCGCTCGAAGGCCTCCTTGCGATGGCCCTGGAACAGGCCGCACTCCAGCAGCACGCGGTGGCCGTTTACGCTCAGCAGATGGGCCGAGCCGGTGGTGTTCTCCACCGCGCCGTAGAAACGGACTTCCATGGTTCCTCCCGTCAGAGTCCCTCCGGAGAAGGTCGCCTTGTACGGCACTGCCGCCCGCGCGTCAACCGGGCGCCCCGTCCAGGCACAGAACCACCGCCGCCAGCAGGCAGACGGCGGCCGTCTCCACGCGCAACACGTTCCGCCCCAGCGATACGGGCACGAATCCCAGCTCCGCGGCCAGGTCTCGCTCCCGACGGGTGAACCCGCCGACGGGCCCCACGGCCATCGTCACACCCGCCGGCCGCTCCGGACGCCGGCTGAGCACGTGCCAGACGGGCACGTCCGCCTGCGCAGTGGCCAGCAGGCACAGGCCCTCCGCTTGCTCCCGCACGAACCGGTCGAAGGGAACCGGCCTGAGCACCTGCGGCACGTCGCCGCGTCCGCACTGACGGGCCGCCTCC
>JAWOCH010000375.1:0-9024 GCA_046483865.1 Candidatus Brocadiia bacterium
GGCCTTCGAGATGAAAGTGATCGGGCAGGATCCCTACATCTCCCGCGAGACCGCCTCCAAACTCGGCATCCGCCTGGTCGAGGAGATCGACGAAGTCCTGGAAGAGTGCGACTACCTGACGGTCCACGTGCCGGAGAATGAGCAGACGGCCGGCCTGATCGGCGCCGAACAGATCGCCCTCATGCAGCCCACCGCCCGGATCGTCAACTGCGCTCGCGGCTCCGTTGTGGACATGCAGGCGGCCGTCCAGGCCGTCCACGAAGGCAAACTGGCCGGGGCGGCCTTCGACGTATACGAGCAGGAACCGCCGGCGGACTTCTCCTTCGCCGAGGACGACCGGATCCTCGCCACTCCGCACCTGGGCGCCTCCACGGAGCAGGCGCAGATCGCCGTGGCCACACAGGCATGTGAGCAGATGGCCGATGCCCTGCTGCGCAGCAACTTCCGCAACGCGCTCAACATCACGGCGGTTCCGCCGGAGGAGATGAAGGCCCTCCAGCCCTACTGCGATCTGGCCGCCCGCCTGGGGGCGCTCGTGGCGCAGCTAAACGAGGATCGGCCCGAGTCCATCGAAGTCGCCGTCCGGGGCGAGCTGGCCGAAGGCGACGTCGGCCCCATCATCAACTACGGCGCCATGGGCGTGCTGCGCACGATGCTCGGCGACGAGGTGAACGTCGTCAGCGCGCCCCACCTGGCCGAGGAGCGGGGAATACCGCTGACCAGCAGCTCCACAATGGGCATGGAGGCCGGGTTCACCGACCTGGTAGAGGTGAAGCTGACCACCGACAAGGGCGTGGTGGAGGCCGCCGGAACGATCTTCGGACGGAAGTACCCGCGCATCATCCGCATCGGAGCCTTCTACGTGGAGGTCATCCCCGAGAGCCACGTGCTGGTGGTCCGGGGCAGGGACGTGCCGGGGCTGATCGGCAAAGTCGGGGCCATCCTGGGCATGGTCGGAGTCAACATCGCCCGGATGGGCTTTGGCCGGGAGGAGATGGGCGGCAACGCCATGCTCGCCCTGAACCTGGACAGCGCCCCCGACCAGGCCACCCTCGAGCGTCTCGGCAGCCTGGACGTCGTCCACGAGGTCAAGACCGCCCACCTGTGACAGGCCGGGGGAAACCAGGGCGACACGACAGGATACACAGGACACATGGACTACGCTGCACTGGGAAGCTCAGAACTGGAGATCTCCCGCGTCATCCTTGGCACCTGGGTCATGGGCGGCTGGAAGTGGGGCGGCGCCGACCGGGAGGACGCGGTGGGCGCCATCCACAAAGCCATTGACCTGGGCGTGACTACTATTGACACGGCGCCCATCTACGGCTTCGGCCTGAGTGAGGAAATCGTGGGGGAGGCCCTCGCCGGACGGCGCGACGAGGTGGTGATCGCTACGAAGGGCGGACTGCGATGGGACCTGGAAGAGGGGGAGTTTTTCTTCGAAGCCACCGACCTGGACGGCAGCACGCTGCCCATCTACCGCAACCTGAAGCCGGATTCGCTGCTGTGGGAGATTGACCAGAGCCTGGAACGGCTGGGGGTGGACTGCGTGGATCTCTACCAGTGTCACTGGCCGGACGAGACGACTCCCATAGCCGAGACGATGGAGGTGATGAACCGCATCCTCGAGGAGGGCAAGGCGCGGTTCATCGGGGTGAGCAACTTCAGCGCCGAGATGATCGAGGAAGCCCGCCGCCACGCGCCCGTCATCAGCGACCAGCCCGAGTACAACATGCTGGACAGGGGCATCGAGGACGAACTGCTGCCCTACTGCGCCGAGCACGACGTGGGGGTGATCGCCTACAGCCCGCTGCACCAGGGCCTGCTGACCGGGAAGGTGACGATGGAGCGGGAGTTCGGCGAGGACGACCAAAGGAGCTGGAAGCCGTGGTTCCAGCCGCAGAACCGCCGCCGCGTGCTCGACTTCCTCGAGCGCATCCGCCCCATCGCCGACGGCCACGGCAAGACGCTGGCCCAACTGGCCATCAACTGGTGCCTGTGCCAGCGCGGCGTCACGGCGGCAATAGTCGGCGCCCGGCGGCCCGACCAGGTGGCCGAGAACGTCGGCGCGGCCGGCTGGAAACTGTCTGCCGCGGAACTGGAGCAGATACGCAACCTGCTGGAGGAACTGGGCGCGCCGCAGTAGGACGCGATCACGCTCTCCAGGGCGCGAGGGCACGGCCGAGTCCTTCGAGCCGGGCAGCCGGCGCCGCCCGGGATGCTGAGACGGCGAAGCTCCGCGTCGTGGCGCCGGTCACCTCGATACTGACCATGAAGTGGTCTGGCGGCAGGCAACCGGCCACGTGGTCCGCCCACTCGACCACGCTCACTCCGTCGCCCTCGAATATCTCCTCGCAGCCGATGGCCTCCATCTCGGCGGCGTCCGCCATGCGGTAGGCGTCGAAATGGTGCACAGTGAGCCGGCCTTCGTAGCGCCGCAACAGCACGAAGGTGGGGCTGAGGACGCGCGTCTGCTCCCCGACGCCGAGCCCGCGGGCCAGGCCCTTCACGAAGCAAGTCTTGCCTGCACCCAGGGTGCCCTCCAGGCCGATGACATCTCCCGGGCGGCACTGCGGCGCCCATGCTTCCGCCATGCGGATGGTGCCCTCCGGGCTCTCCGTGCGCAGATGGATGGCCGAGACGCTCATGCCAGCTCGTGCTCCCATCCGCCGGGCAGGAGTTGCGTCCGGCTGCCGTCGGGCAGTAGGAGCACCGACGTGGGTCCGTCGGTGACCTCGCCGACCCGGGTCACCGCTATACCCTCGAGTCCGTCGGCGACAACTCTTCCGACCTGGGCGGCGGGCAGGCAGAACAGCAGCTCGTAGTCCTCCCCGTCGTTGAGCGCGTGCCAGAAGGGCTCGTGCCCGGAGATTTCGGCCGCGAGGACAGCGTCGCGGGAGACCGGCAGGTCGGCCGCGCGCAGAAGCACGCCCACGCCGCCGGCCTCGGCCAGGTGCAGCACGTCGGTGCTCAGGCCGTCGCTGACGTCAATCAGCGCGTGCACGTCGAACCCATCCGCCAGGGCGATTGCCTGTGGTATGCGCGGCTCAAAGCGCAGGTGCCGCCCCTTCAGAGAGCCACCCAGCAGGCCGGTCACGCATATGGCGTCCCCCGGCCGGGCGCCGGCGCGACGAATGGCGCCCGCCGGCCCGGGCGTACCCACGGCCGTAACGGTCACGCTGAGCCCCTCGCCACCGGCGGCGATGTCGCCCCCCACCACCGGGGCGCCGAACTCCTGGCTCGCACTGAGTATGGCCTCCATCAGTTGCCTGCCGTCCTCATGGGAATGGCTTCCCAGGTGGACGGCTGCCACCATGCAGAGCGGCCGTGCGGCCATGGCGGCCAGGTCGCTCAGACCCCGCCCCACGGCCTTCCGCCCCACCAGCTCCAACTCCGTACCCGGCTCGAAGTGCACCCCCTCGACAACCATGTCCGTCGTGAGAAGGATCGCACAGCCGCCGGGAGCTTCCACGACGGCGGCGTCGTCGCCGGGGCCGACATCCACCCAGCCGGGCAACTCGTCTTCCAGCAGCCTGCAGACGTGCTCGATCAGTTCCCTCTCAGCCATGACCGGATCCCTTCGCAAGCCAGATTCCCGTCGCCGCCCGCGCCGTGCGGGCCAGCAGTTCCTCCGTTCGGCCGGCCGCCTCTTCCAGGCACATCGGTCCGTCGAGTATGGACAGCACGGCGCACGCCCCCCGCTCGCGCAGACCGTCGTAGCCCTCGGCGAGGGAGCCCGCCAGCACGACGGCCGGGATGCCCTGCGCTCGGGCGGCCTCCACCACGCAACAGGTGGCTTTGCCGAAACAGCTCTGCGCGTCCGCCCGGCCCTCGGCGGTGAATACCAGGTCGCTGCCGGCCATGCGCTCCCGCAGCCTGACGATCTCCATGACGGTGCGCGCGCCGCTCGCGAGCCGGGCGCCCAGGAATGCCACCAGCCCGGCGCCCAGCCCCCCTGCCGCACCGGCACCGGGCAGGTGAACCACATCCAGGTCAAGATCCCGTTCGACGACCTCCGCCAGGTTCGCCAGTCCGGCTTCCAGCTCTTCGACCTGCTGCGCGGAAGCGCCCTTCTGAGGACCGTACACCCGCGCCGCGCCCTCCGGCCCGAGCAAGGGGTTGGTCACGTCCGATGCCACGACGATGTCCACCTGGTCCAGGCGCGCGTCGAGCCCGTCCAGGCTGACCGAAGCCACCTCCCTCAGCCACCCGCCGCAGAGACGGCCGAGCGTCCTTCCGGCGGCGTCAGTGAAGCGCGCGCCGAGGGCCTGGGCCATCCCCACGCCGCCGTCTACGGTGGCGCTGTCGCCGATGCCGACCACGACACTCTCCACGCCCGCCTCCAGGGCATGCGCGATCAACTGGCCGGTTCCGTAGGTGGACGTCTTCGTGGGGTCACGCCGCTCCGGCGGCACCAGCTCCAACCCACTGGCCTGCGCCATCTCGATGACGGCCGTCCGGCCGTCGCCCGACATGCCCCAGGCGGCCTCGACCGGCTCGTCCAGCGGCCCCCGGACGGATGCGCGGCGCAGTTGCCCCTCGGTGGCCTTCACCACGGCCGCGACGGTTCCCTTGCCCCCGTCGGCCATGGGGACTTGGACTATCTGCGCGCCGGGCGCGGCGGCCGAAATGCCGCGGGCGATGGCGCGCGCCGCCTCCGGAGCGGCCAGTGATTCCTTCAGAGAATCGGGAGCCACCGTGAACTTCATGAGCATGACATCCGTGCAGGAGGACGCTTATTCTACCGGACAGGGCAGCTTTTTGCACCGAATCTCCGCGCTGTGCATCGTCTCATCGTGGAAGTTCTGTCCGTCCTAACTGATTGGTCCGAAAGCGTTTAGCAGAGCTGCGCGCACATTGCACAATGCACGCGCTTCTATGGCGGTTTCTTTCTTGACTTCACCATAATCAAAGAGCTACGCAGTACAGGCGGGATACGTCCGGGGTGGTTCGTCTGCCCCGGCGGACCCGGCGGCGGCAACCGCGGCCGGGGACAGGCAACTCCGCAGGAGAACCGCAATGCTTCTTTTCGCCCTGCAGTGGGGCGCCCGACAGTGGATCGGAGTGGTGCTGGCGGTAGTGGTGCTGGTGGTGCTGATAATCGCCATCTCGGCGAGGAAACCAGGACCTCAGCAGCCTCCTTCCGCCACGCAACCGCCCGCAGAACCCTCAGCGGAAGGGGAAACCGGCGAGCAAGAACCGGAAGAGGAGCCGACGCAGCAATAGGGGGCACCAGCTCCCGGTTGACCTGCGGCGGCCCTGCATCCTCCCATGAAGGATCTGCTCGCAGGGGCCGTGTTGTCGGGCCTCGGCGGCCCGGCAACACGGTTTTTCTGTGCCCCGCGGGGCGTCCGATCAGCGAAGCGGAAGTTGACTGTCTCGCGGGCGGTGGGTTATAATGCGACCAGATTCGGGCTGCATACTTTCATCTCCTCTAACGCCGCCCACTGGGTTCGTCGGCCTTCCTGCGGGCATTCGCCGCCGCGACGAACCCGGCAAAGGGATTGCTGATGGACCAAGAGGTTGACGACAGCATTCCCGAGGTGATCGGGCAATGCCGCATCGAGAAGAAGATCGGCGAAGGCGGGATGGGCAGTGTGTACCTGGGCCGGCACATGAGCCTGGACATACCGCGGGCCATCAAGCTGCTGCCCAAGCACATTGACCTGAAGGACCCGCAGTACAGCCAGCGGTTCTTCCGCGAGGCCCGCATCGCCGCCCGTCTGCGCCACCCGAACCTGGTGCAGGTCCACGAATGCGGCGCCGAAGAGGGCTACTACTACATCATCATGGACTACGTGGAAGGGCCCACCTGCCGCGAGCTGGTCGAGCAGGAGGGGAAGTTAGACTGGCGCCAGGCTGTTGACATCACCCGCCAGACCGCCGAGGGGCTCAAATACGCCGCCGCCGAGGGCGTCATCCACCGCGACGTGACCCCCGGGAACATCATCATTGACCGTGACGGCACGGCCCGCCTGACCGACCTGGGCCTGGCCAAGGAGGCCACCGCCGACGCCACCGGCCTGACCCGCAGCGGCGCCAGCCTGGGCACGCCCTACTACATGAGCCCCGAGCAGATCAACAGCGCCCGCGACGTGGACTTCCGCACGGACATCTACTCCCTGGGCGCCACCCTCTATCACATGGTCTGCGGCACAGTGCCCTACACCGGCACCACGTTCGAGGTGATGACCAAGCAGGTGCGCGAGCCGCTCCCTCCGCCGCGCGAGCACGTTCCGGAGCTGCCCGACGCCCTGTCAGACGTGCTGCGCCAGATGATGGCCAAGGAGCCCGACAGGCGCTACACCGACTACGACCAGTTGATAGAGGACCTTGAGAGCCTGCGGGAGGGCAAGCCCGTCTCTGCTGACGGTTTTCGTGACCAGAGCATGGTCACCGCACGCGAGATACCATCCCCCGCCACTGCCGAGCAGATGGAGGGCGCCCTGGAGGAGACCCACATCGCCGCCCCGCCCGGGGCCGGACACAAACGCGCCCTCATCGTCATCCTCGGCCTTGCCGCGCTCATCGCCCTGTTGGTCGTGGTGAAGTTCCTCATCCTCTGAGCCGTGGCTACGCCGCCGCAAACGGTACCGAGCCACCGATCCACACGGATAGGACCAACTGCACTTCCTATGCCCGCCGTTGATCTGTGTACGTCTGTGTGAATCTGTGGTCAGCGGAAGACCATGCCGGCGTAGCCTACCACATAGCTGCCGCGGCCCATGGGGGCGTCGGCGCTGGTTGCCCGGGCGACCAGTTCTCCCGCCGTGCCGCCCCGCTCGGCCACGCTCTGCATCATGGCCGCCGCCGGCAGCACGCCGCACATGGTGATGCCGTTGCCACGCACCGTCCGGTAGAGTCCCTCGGGGTCGAGACGCTCCATCTGCTCGATGGCCAGCGGGTCGTTCTGGTCAACCACCTCCAGCGCGCCGGCGCCGCTCTCGTGAGACATGTCGCTGCTGGCCACCACCAGTGAGTCTCGCGCCTCGCAGTCCGTCAAGACCCGGGCGACGGCGCTTCCGAAGGCGAGCAGGTCGTCCAGTCCGGCCGACGCCGTGATGCATACCACTGAGAGCCGCACATCCGGCCGGTGGTAGTGCAGGAAAGGCACGACGACCTCCCCGGAGTGCTCGGGCACGTGGGGCCTGTCGTTGACGGTGACCATGGGCAGCTCGGCCAGTGCGGAGGTGACCTGCTGGTCCATCCCGGCCGTGCCCAGCGGCGTCTCCCAGCCGCCCCCGGTCCAGAGGGCGAACGGCGGGCTGGAGAAGTTGTGGCTCGGCGTGAGCAGCACCACACGCTCGCTCACCTCTGCCCGCGCGAATGCCTTGCCCGCAACGGGCCCGCTGAAGGTGTAGCCCGCGTGGGGGCTGAGCAAGCCGAGAGCGGGCTCGGAGGCGGCTTCTTCGGGCGTGTAGGACTCGATCCCGGCGCGCAGCTCCTCCGCGCTGCGGGGGTAGAACTGGCCGTCCACCACGGGTTTCCTTGTCATCAGCGCACCTCCTCACTCCGGCGCGGTTACACGGGGAACTGGTCGACGATGCGCGCAGCCTGCTGGAGGGCATCCGCCAGGCGAGAGAGCTTCTTCAGGGGGTAATCGTGGCGGAAGAACTCCACCGACTCCGGCTCGCCGCGCCAGAAATCCAGCACAACGTCCGGCTCCGCCCTGGTGCCCAGCAGGACGGCGCGCGCGCAGTAGGGGTTGGTCGGTTGCACCCAGTCGACGCCCATGCTGTCCAGCTTCTGGCGCATCTTCTCGATCTTCTCGGCCATCTCCGGTTCCATGCCAGTACCCTTCTGTGATGCTCGTTCATTCAAACTGCGGCCGGACGCACCGCCGGCAGAATGCGTCGAATCTCTCCAGATACTGCTCGCCCCCGGCCATGTAGGTGTCGTTGTGGCCGGCGCCCTCGATGGCGTACCACTCCTTCGGTTCCGGCGCCGCCTGGTAGAGGCGCCGTCCCTGCTCGGGCGGCACCAGCCGGTCGGCCGTCCCGTGGATGATCAGCACGGGCACCTCCAGGCGGCCTATGCGCGCCAGGCTGTCGAACTCGTTCCGTGCCAGCGCCCACACGGGCAGGAACGGCATCATGTGCCGGGCCATTGCAGGCACGTTCACGAAGGGGCTCTCCATGATGAGGCCGGCGGCGGGTCGCTCAAGCACCGTGCGCAGGGCGACCGCCGCGCCCAGTGAGCGGCCGAAGAAGATGATGTGCCGCGGCGCAATCCCCTGCTCCTCTGTCAGGTAGCGGCGGGCCGCCTCCGCGTCCAGGTACAGGCCCTCCTCCGAAGGGCTGCCTTCGCTGCGTCCGTAGCCGCGATAGTCGAACAGAAGAACGCCCAGGCCACGGCGGCCGAGCAGTTCCAGGTTCTCCGCCCGGTGGCTGATGTTGCCGGCGTTCCCGTGGCACCAGAGCAAGACGGGCGCTTCGTCGCTGCCGGGCGGCCGCCACCAACCGTAGAGCTGCACGCCGTCGGCCGTGCGCAAGCGCACCTCCTCCACCCCCAGGTGCGCCGGGTTCCAGCCGACGGCCGACCCGGCAGTAGGCTGATAGACGAACCGGTCCTCCATGGCAACCACGGCGATCACCACGGCCACGTAGCCCGCCGCACCCACCGCCAGCACGCGCAGTGCCAGCTTCCAGCGCGGCCGCGACGGTCGCCGCTCGGGCTCCGTCGTCGGCTGATCTGCATCCTGCGTGCCGGGGGCGGAGGATTCCTCGGGCGCGGCAAACGCCATGGCTGCGATCAGCCCGACCATGACCACTGGGCAGAGGCATCTCATCGTCACGGCGTGCCCCCCGGCGTGACAGACATGTTCACTGCTCGCGGATCGGCGGCACGTGGTGGCGGTGCCGGCGCATGCTGACGGGCGGACCGAGTATCTCCGACCACACGACCGCGTCGCGCAGGCTGAAGCCCGCCCGGCGCAGGGAGGCAAGCCCCTTCTGCCTGGCCGGCTTCTTACTGGGGGCGGGCCCCTGCTCGGACTCCGGGGCCGCGGCCATGCGCTTGCGGGGG
>JAWOCH010000436.1:0-7486 GCA_046483865.1 Candidatus Brocadiia bacterium
TGGCGGAAAGGTGGGATACGGCAGATGTGGCCGAGAAGCGCCAGGTGCTCGAAATCCTCTGTTTGAACTGGCGCCTGGATGGCGTAAGTCTTTGCCCCGACCATCCTGCAAAACCAGCCCTTCGGCGAGCACGTCGAAGGGCTTTCTCCATACGGGGCAAAGACTTACGCCATCCAGGCGCCAGTTCAAACAGAGGATTTCGAGCACCTGGCGCTTCTCGGCCACATCTGCCGTATCCCACGTTTCCGCCAAGGTTTGCGATAGTTCAAACACCTTGGCGGCCAAGTCGGCGTGCTCGCTCTGCTGGCGGCCCTGGGCCTCGATCTGGAGCGTCAGCTTCGCCTCCCGGTCGCGCAGCTCCCGGTGCTTGGCGGCGAACGTCTCCCGGTCGATGTCATCCAGCAGGCGCATGTCCAGGAGCCGGTCCTTCTGGCGCCTCACCTCCACGAGCTGCCGCTCGGTCCGCTCGTGTCGCCTGACCCCCGCCCTCTGGGTCTTCTTCGTCTTGGCCCGTAGCGCCTTGGCGATCCAGCGCCGGACCTTGGCGTCTTCGATCTTCAGGCCCTGGAACATCTCCATCACCTGCTCGTCGAGGTCGGCCTCCGTCACGCGAACGCGCGGGTGCCCGTCGGCGGTGTAGCGCGTGCAGCGGTAGTAGCGGTACTCCTTGGGGCCCGACTTGAGCTGCCTGGTCTTGACCTCGACGCAGATGGGCCGCCCGCAGTGCGCGCACTCGACCAGCCCGCTGCCGTAGACGCTCTCGTGGCTGGCGTAAGTGGCGTCGCCGAGCAGGACCTGCACCCGCTCGAACAGGCTCCGCTCCACCAGCGGCTCGTGCGTGCCGGGATGCCACTCGTCGTGCCAGCGCACCTCGCCGATGTAGGAGCGGTCGCGCAGCATGTCGTGCAGCTTGCTGCGCGGGAAGCGCCCCCGGCTCTTCGAGTAGAAGATGCCCTCCTCTTCCAGCGCATCGAGGAGGCTGTCCAGCGTGTGGTTGTGGTAGGCGTAGAGTTCGAAGATGCGGCGGATGTACGGCCCCTTCTCCGGGTCCACCTCGACCAAGCCGCGGCCGTCCACGCGGACGTTGCGGTAGCCGTACGGCGCGTGTCCGGGGAAGAGGCCGTTCTGCACGCGGCGGGCCATGCCTTCCTTGACCAGCTCGCTCTGAAGCTCGACCTGGAAGGCCGCCATGTTGGCCAGCGTGCGCCGATGGAGCCGTCCTGCCGGACCGTCCCCGGTCTTCTGGGTGACGAAGATGCTGCGCAGGCCCTGCTCCTGCTCCAGGCGCTCCAGTTCGAGGTAGTCGAACAGGTTCCGTGCGGCGCGGTCCACCTTGTAGAAGAGCACGCCGTCGAGTTCCGGCGCGTGCTGGCGGGCGTACTCCACGAGCAGCTTGAAGGTCCGGCGCTCGTCCCGTTTACTCGCCGTCTCGGCCACGCGGTAGAGCTTCACGATCTCGCCGTCCTGCCGCTCGGCGTAGCCCCGCAGCGCGTCCTCCTGCACGTCGAGGCTGAAACCCTCCCGCTCCTGCTCCCGGCTCGACACCCGCGCCAGCGCCACGTATCGCTTCATGTCCCGCCCTCTCCCGAAATGACCTCGGCCAGACGCCCCACGCTCAGGGCGATCTCCAGGGCGTCGTCGGCGTCCAGCTCCTCGTCGTAATAAGGCTGCCACACCTCGATGGCCTCCTCCAGCAGGTCGGCTGTCACCCAATCCGGGGCGCCGCTCGGCACCTCGACCGCCTCCGGCATGATACCGGGGGTGCGGGGGGACTCAAGGCCCTTTTCGGGCCCTTCTGTCCCGTCTCGCACAGGCTGGTCGAGGGCACGTGACCTCATTCAGATTCCTCTCCGCGCAGGCTCGACAGCTGGATGTCGGCGTGGTAGGTGTAGCGGATCACCTGGCCGCGTATTCGCTCGATGGCCTCCCGGGCGAATCGCCACTGGCGCCCGATTTTGTAGGCGCCGGAGAGCCTGCCCGCCCGGGCCAGGCGCCGCACGGTCTCGGGGTGGACCCCCATCAGTTCGGCTACATTCTGAACGGTAAGGTCGGGCTTCATCTCATCCTTTCTGCACGACGGTTTCGCACGGGACACAACCGCGCACGGCAAGCGCCAAAGTCTCTAACGCTCGCAACAAACTTAGCCTGGTCGGTAACGGTTTCCAGCGCGGCCGAGGCCGATTGCGGCCAGGTAGGACCCAAAACCTTCGGGCCGGTGACGGCAGTGACGGCGATGACGGCATTTCCGCTACTCTGTACACACACGCCTCTGCTGCCTTCTCTTTCCTTCTTCCTCTTGTTCCAACGCCACAGGAGGCAAGGAAGAAAGCTGTCACGGTGTATGTAGGGAGTAGGGATTTCGCCGTCACTGCCGTCACCTTCGACTGAGAAGGCCCTCCGCGGGGCCGCGAAGCCGTATCGGGGTGACAGCGTTGCCGTCACTGTGCCGTCACTTGCCGTCACCATGCTGTCACTCTTTTCTCCATTCATGGTGCGCATCAGAACGGCACCTCCGGCTCGAGTATCCAGGCCCTGCCGCTCGATCCGCTGCGGCCCCGTCTCGCGGAGACGCCGGCGGCTTTGAGTTGCGGGACGAGGCGCTGCAGGCGCGCCCCTAGGACGTGCGGGGCGGATGGCCACCGTTTCCCCCGCATGATTCTGGTGGCCCTATCGGGGCCGCACTCGTCCTCCAGCATGCCCTCGAGCGTATCGAGCAGCTCGGAGGCGCTGCCTTTCCATCGGCGTTCGCCGGCCAGCTTGAGCAGCAACGCCCCCAGCGGGTCGGCTTCGAGCACCTCGTCGCTGGCCTGTCTGCGGTTGGCGGCGTAGACCTCAAGGAAGTTCAGGTCAGCCCAAGCGGGTACACGCCGAAGGTAGGGCTCGGCGGCCTTGACCCAGGTGGCGAAGTCGAGCATGCGGGGACGCCTGTGGGCAGGGATGCTGATGCTCGCACGGTTCTTCAGGGCCACCGCGGCCGCGTCGAGGAGCGCGCCCAGGATGCGTGGGGCCGCCTCGCGGGCCTGCTGCCATAGGTCTGCCTCCGTGCGCGCCTCATCGACGGGCGGGCAGGAGAGCACGATGGCCCTATCCATCAGGTCCTCGCCCAGCCCGGCGACTTCGATCCCGTTCAAGATCACCGGCTGGCGCACCTGGACAACGGCCAGTTCGTTGTCGGTGTAGTAGCGCCGGGTGGCCTGGCCGCTGCCAGTTGCCACCGAGGAGAGAAGGTCGCTGAGCCAGCGGGGCATACTGGATAGGTTGTCCAGAGCCAGGACGTGCGTGCCGGATGCGGCGGCGTAGAGGTCGCGTCCTTCCCGCGGGGGCGAGGCCACCAGCGTGCCGTCCGCGCCGGCCGGGTCGACCAGCATCCGCAGCAGGCGCGTCCTGGTCGACTTGCCGGAGCCGGCCGGGCCGATCAGCACGAGGATGACGAAGGGTCTGCCCGGCTGGAGGCACGCGAGCGCCCAGGCCGTCGCCAGGAGGGCCTCCACCGCCGGCAGCCCCAGCAGGTCGATCAGCGCCTCCAGGTCCTCCGGCGTGGCATCCTCGACGGGCACCGGCAGCGGCGCGAGCGCGTCGCTCGTGGCGAACAACACCGGAGGCCGGTCTATGAGGCGCCAGCCCTCCGGCGTTATCTCGATGGCCATGGTGTCCTCGCGTCCGAGGTCGAGGTACACGTTGCCGCCGTGCCCGGCCACGCGGGTGTATACTTCTCGTTTCGGTCCTTCGAATCGCGCCCGGCCGATAAGGGCCCCGAGGACGTCGGATACGTCGCCGGACCGGGCCGGTCTGCCGTGGGCTTCGAGGAAGCGGTGTCGTAGCCAGGCGGCAAACGGGCTCCCGCGCACGTCCAGGCGCAGCGCGCGCCCCTCCGGCATCACCGCCCAGGCGGAGCCGTCCCCCGAATGCACGAACTCGACGGCCGCCACCAGGCTGAGCAGCTTCTGCGCAATCGTCTCGCTCTCTGCGTTGGGGTCCTGCCACGGAAGCGCTTCATCCATCAGGCATTCGAGATCTGCGCCAGCCCGGAGTCGGTCGTCGAGGTCCGCATCCGAGCTGAGCAGCCCGCCCCCCTCGGGCGGGACATAGCGCACGTCGCACTGGACGTTCCGAAGCGCACGGCCCAGGCGGTCGCGCCAGTCGGCGCCGCTGCCGTCCGGGTGCGGCGCGAGGACGACCGACCGCCCGGGCAGCAGCGTTTGGAGATACTTGAGGCAGTCCTTGCCGGGATTGGCGCCGGGCGTGGCCGCGACTGGGATGCCGGGAAGCGCGCTGAGCGCGGCAACCGCGTCCGCCTCGCCTTCCACGACGAGAACCGGATCGTGCTCTGGATCGGGCAGGGGCCACGGGCAGATGAGGCCGTTCTTGTCGCCTTTCCTCGTCAGGCACTTGCCGGCCTCGCCGAAGGGCTGGTTGTCGGCCCGGCGGCGTCGCCATCCCGTGACCTCGCCGTCGGCGTCGCGCATCGGGAAACGTACTTCAGCCGGCCGGCCGTTCTGCTGGTGTTCGACAGCCCCCAGCGCCTCCAGCGCTTCGACGGCCCAGTCCCGCCGCATAGCGAGCTCGTGAAGCGGCCCGTCTGGTGCTCGGTCGGGCGAGGCAGCGCGACCCGAGCGGTCGGGCAGGAAGCCCCGTTGCCTCAGCCATGCGAACGCCCCGGCCGCATCGCAGCCCCGGACGGCTTTGACAAGGCCGACGGCGTCGCCGCCCTCGCCGCACTTGTGACAGTACCACAGGTGGTCCTCCTCGCCCCCGAGCTGGCAGCGGGGCCTGCTGCCATCATGCTCGTGGACCGTGACCGGGCAGCGGCAGTAGAAGCAGGCGCCCGCCTCGTGCACTTCAAGCCCAAGTGCCTCGGCCACGCGGCGGATGTCGAGGGAAGCGAGCGTGTCCTGGTGGGCGTGCATACCTTGTCGTCCTCTCGTGTTGTCCGACCGGACCCCTACTGATTACCTACGAAAAGCGCACCCGAACTGTGACATCGATTGCCGGCGTGCGTCTCCGTCTGTAAGTAAAAGGGGGGGCGAGCGCCGGGATCGGGACACAAATCTGTATTCTCATCGCTCGATGCACCGATGTCGGCGCCTCGGCCACGCGCGAACTGTCACTGGCAACCGGCATCTCGCGCTCTGTGTTCATCGCATGTCGTCCTCTCTGCGTTCGGGCCGAAGCCCCTACTTGTTACATTCGTAAAGCGCGCCAAAAGCGTCGGCCTAAATCCCTCGGCCATCGCAGTCGGTGCAGTGGCCGCCTGTTGTTTACCTACCCCGTCGCCGGCCGAAACGTCGGCGCGGATGCTCGAGGGATCGCGCAAAGTCCCTGGGCTTACCGGCCTGATCACAGGCCGGTGGTTGACGCGGGGCCACCGCGCAGGGGGCCTCCACTGGGTACATACCGGACCGCGCCGCGAACTGTTACCTTGAATCCGACCCGCATCGTCCAGACTCCGGCTCTGAGTCGAACTGTCTCTCCAGCATCTCCATCCGGCCCTTCAGGCCGTCGATCTCCCCGTATAGCATCGCTGCAAGCCCGCCGAGCTGTTCCGCGGCGTGCGCGATGTCGAGCAGCGCCTCCTGGGCCTGCGCCATCTGCGCCGGGGAGAGCAGGTCATGCTCGCGGGCGCAGGCCAGGCCCTGCACCACGCGAAGCATCACCACTTCAAGTCGGTTCTGGATCTCGTCCGCAAACTTCGCACGGGTGTAGTTCTTGGCCAGGTACAGCCCGCTGAGCTCGTCCCACTCTGCCTTCGCTTCTCTTGCGTCCATAGTGCTATCTCCCGTTCTCATGTCTGGCTACGCTCCCCGGGCCCCTTTCCCTGCGCTTGAGCACCGACCGAAGCCGATCGATGTCGGGTTCGCGCCAGACGTAGGCGCCAGCGAAACGCTCCGATGGCGCTCGGAGGATGCGCTCCCGCAGCAGGTACTGGAGGTAGCCGGGGGAGACGGAGTAGCCCTCGTCCCGTAGGCGGTCGATGACTTCCCTCGTCCTGTGCACGGCTTCGCTCCTTCTTGTTTGCAGCGGACAATCGTCAGCTCACTCACCTAAGCTGCAGAACCGACATCCTGCGACAGGAGCTTGCATGTGCGCACATGACGCACGGGGGTGCGGGAAGGCAGTGCGGCATAGGGATGGTCAGGTCATCGGGCCCGCAGAGAGAGGGGGACGTGCGGGTCCGGCTCTGGGGATCTTGCTGAGGTCAGCCGCAACGGGGCAGGATAGTCCGGCTACTCGTCCTCAGGACGGCTGGCGCCGTCTCGGAACCGAGGACGATACTTCGCGTCCTGGTGATCGCGGATGCGGCCCTGTATGGCATCTTCCGCCAGCGACTCCACCTCGTCGCGCGTGAGCGCTCCCCGGCGTTCGTGCATAGCCTGCAGAACCTTCTCGAACGCCTCCTGGAAGCAATCGACGGCCAGCGGCTCGGGTGGATTCTGCAGGTTCAGCCAATCGACCTGAAACGTGTCAAAGCGTCTGCATACGGCATCCTCGACCCAGTCCAGCATCTTCTGTTTCTCAGCTTCCGTGGGCACGTAATCAGAGACGCTCGGCTTCTCCACGGGCTGGTTGACGCCCTGCCCCTCGGGCGTCTTGTGCTTGCAGAGTGGACACCACGGCACGTCAGCGTTGGCATCAGCGCAGTACCTGCCGTCCTTGATGCGGCTCGACACCGTGGTGCGGACGACGGCATCGGAGTCGTATTCCTTCCAGCGCCTGCTGAACTCCGACTGGCTGACGAACTCGATCCCATCCCGCCCGCAGCTCGGACAGTGGGTGCGCGTCCAGAGTCTCGGTGGACGGTTTGTCTTCCTCTTGGCCTCAAGCGTGGCTTCTGGCCCCGCCGGCGGGGTCCGCGGTGGCGCCTCGGCCAGGCTTTCTGCTTCCTTCTGCGGCGGGTCTCCGCGCTCACCGGCACTCCGGTCTCCAGCAGGCGCCGCGCGGCGGTTGCGGTTGTAATCGAGGATGAGCTTCAGCCATTTGCGGCGTTCCTTGTACTCGGAGCGGCCAGTCCTTCTGTTTTCCCGCTGGATGCGGGAAGGCTGAAGGGGCTGCTTCAGGCAGGCTTCCAGGAGGGCCAGCTCCTTGTCGGTGAGATCCGGCGGTTCGTCGGCGTCCAGAAGGCGCTGGATGAGAGGGTGATCGGACCAGTCCGACGGCATCTCCGGCTCCCGTGTCCGGTCCCGGGAAGAGGGACGTGCGGAGCAGGCGGCCGGGATACCCGCGCTTCCCGCTGCAGACGGTAGCCCCGCACGTGGTTGCTCACATAATATCCGTCAGAAGCTCGTGTCGAAAGCCAAAGCGGAGTCTCCTGACCGGCTCAATTGACCTCGGAAGGAGCTACAGCTCCCGGCCCACCGAAGGCCGAGTGCCGCTCCGCCTGATGAAGGCCGGTCAACGTATGCTTTGTCAAGACCGTGAGGTACTCCTCGGCTCGCTTGCCAAGCCCCGCGAAGTCGCCAAAAACACGGTCAAGCTTCCCCTCGGGATT
>JAWOCH010000134.1:0-10419 GCA_046483865.1 Candidatus Brocadiia bacterium
CAGCAGGTGGGCGTGGCAAGCCCCGCCCACGCGAGAGCGGTGGCAAGCCACCGCACTCCAGAGCCCCGTACGTGCGGCGGCACAGGTTCCTGGAGTGCGGCGCCTTGGCGCCGCCCTGCCGTTGGGCGGCTTGCCGCCGGCCGTTACTGGGAAGCTGGAGATGGCGCATCCGCCGAGAAGGCATTGCGACCGAGAACTGACGGCTCAGGTCGTTTCAGGGGAGAACCAAATGGCCCTGGCGTGCGGAGCTTGGAGTCGCCTGCGCCGGCGTGGTATAAACTGTGCGGGAGGGGGGTTCGGGAGCAGGAAGGGGCTGAAGCTGATGACCCGGTGGCAGAAGTGGGCGCTGGTGCTGCTGGTGGTGGCTGGCGGCGGGGCGCGGCTCTACCTGGCGCTCACGGCGGCCGGCCTGAACGCGGACGGCCCGCGGTTCGCCATGGTCACACAGCGCATGGCCGAACACGGCGTGGGCCGGGCCATGCGGGGCGACTACATGTGGCCCTACCTGCCGGTGAATACCCGCCTGGTGGTCTACCCGTTCCTGGGCAGCCTGCTCTACCGGCTGACCGGCGACGCCGTGCTGTCGTTGCGGCTGGTGTCAGCGGCCAGCGGCACGGCGCTCATCATCATGGCGTTCGTGCTGGGTCGGCGGCTTCTCGGCAGCAGCGGAGCGGCGCTCTTCTGCGCCTTCCTGGTGGGCTTCGAGCCCGAGTTCCTGCGTGCGTCCGCCGCCGTCTACCGGGAGGTAACCGCCGCCCTGGTGGTCGCACTGGCTCTCTACCTCGCCCTGCGCGCCTTCCGGTCGCGCGAGCTATGGCCTGCGTGGGCTATGGCTTTGGGCACGGCTGTGTTCGTGGGTTTCCTGACGCGGGTGGAGCTGGCCCTGCTGCCGCTGGCCGCCGTTGGCCTGGGAGTGGGAATGCGGAGTGTTCCCTGGCGCCGGCGTCTGCTGGTTCCGATCACCGCCTGTCTGGTTCTGGCCGTCATGGCCGCTCCCTACGCGCTGTGGCTGCGCATACATACGGGCCGGCCGATGGTGAGCCAGTGGCAGATGGCAACCCAACTGCGGACCTGGCGTCCGTGCGAGGAGTATCTGCGACTGCAGGAGGGGCGGCAATGAGCGCGCGCATGGCACTGCTACTGCGCCAGTTCGGCCAGGTGCTGGACACTCTCGGCATTGCAGGCATCTTCGGGCTGGTCTACCTGGCCGCGAGGGGCCGGCGCCACGTGCGCGTGTCCCGTGGCCTGCTTCTGTCCGTCGGCTTGTTGCTGGTGGCCTACGCAGGGGTGTTCACGTTCTTCGGGCGGGCGGAGGAGCGCTACTACCGCCCGGTGGCGCCACTGCTGTTCATCGCAGCCGGAGGCGGCTTCTATGCCCTGTGGCGGGACCTGGCCGGCCGCCGCGTTCTGCAGGGGTTCATGCTGAGCTCCCTGGTGCTGGGTTGCCTGCTGTTCGGGTTGCACAGCCCGTTGCGGACCCATCGCCGGCCGCAGACGGAAGCCGGCCGATGGCTGCGCCGCTACGATCCCCAATACGACGGCCTCGTCGTCTCGGCGGATTCCCAGCCTGTCTACTACGCCGGCAGGAAACTGCTGCCGGCCGACCAGCCTCGGGCGGACATGCTGCGCTGCCTGCGCACGCTGCGCCCCACGCCGTATGCGCCCCGCTACGTCATCCTGGACGGAGACGACGCGGAGAAGTACCCCTGGCTTGCCCGCATGGTAGATGGCCGCCGCTGGAAGCTCATCTACTGGGAGCCGGAGCGGGGCATTCGCATCTACCGGCGGATCCGGGCCCCCTGGCGCCGCCGGACGGCCGCCCGCTGACGCGCTCTGCTTGACAGTATCCCTGCCCCTGCATACAGTGTGGCCCTGCTTCTTGCCCCTTGCTGGAGAGACCCATGGCCGAATCGAAGATGCCCGTAGGTGTGTTTGCGTCGGCCGGCGCCGGCCTCGGCGCGGCGCTGGAGAAAGTGCTCGAGCTGGAGGTGCCCACCGCCCAGCTTCACGTGCCCGGCCCGGAGGAGCGCACCAGAGAGCACGCACAGGAAGTGGCGCAGGCGTTCGCCGACGCGGGAGTCGAGGTGAGCCTCGTATTCTGCGGCTTCGCCGGTGACCGCTACGACACCATCCAGGTCGTGCGCGAGACGGTCGGCCTGGTGCCGCCGGACACCCGGGCCGAGCGACTCGAGGCCGCACGCGGGATGGCGGATTTCGCCGCCTGGCTCGGCGCCCCGGGCATCGGCATACACGTGGGCTTCGTCAGCGAGGACTGGCACTCGCCCGAGTTCGCCGCCATCGTCGAGGCCGTCTCCGACCTGGCCGGCCACTGCGAATCCCTGGGCCTGACGATGAATCTGGAGACCGGCCAGGAGACCGCCGACACGCTGCTGCACTTGCTGCAGACGGTGGACAGGGAGAACCTGCGGGTCAACTTCGACCCGGCCAACATGATCCTCTACGGCAGCGGCCAGCCGATGCCCGCCCTGCGCAAGGTCAGCGACTACGTGTCCAGCGTCCACTGCAAGGACGCCGTCTGGAGCGACAACCCCGGCGAGGACTTCGGCCGAGAGGTGCCGCTGGGCGAAGGCGATGTAGACATCTCCCGCTTCATAGCCACGTTGGCGGAGATCGGCTACGAAGGCCCCCTGACCATCGAGCGCGAAGTCAGCGGCCAGCGGCAGATCGAAGACATACGCAAAGGGATCGAGTTGCTCAGGCGGGTCAAGGCGGACCTCGCGATCGCCTAAGTCTGAATTCTGAAGTCTGAAGTAACGGCGCGCGGCCAATGAGTGAGCCACAGGACATCCGTGATCGCACGTTGGACTACGCGTTGCGCGCAGTGCGGCTGTACCGGGCTGTCCAGGGCGGAGATGATCGTGCGGGATGGATCATCGGCAAGCAGTACCTTCGGGCTGCCACCTCGATCGGTGCGAACGTTGCGGAGGCGCAGGCTGCCGAAAGCCCAGCAGATTTCATCCACAAATACAGCCTGGCGCAGAAAGAAGCACGCGAAGGCCTCTACTGGCTGCGCCTCTTCGATAGGTCGGGCATCATCGCCGCGGAGCGCCTGGGGGATCTGATCGGAGAGACGGAAGAGATTATCGCCATCATCACGACTATACTCGTGCGCGCGAAAGCCGCCCGCGCAGAACGCGCAGGAAACGCGTGAAGGAGCATCACATGTCTGGTCTGTGCTGTAGGGTGTGGTTATGGACTTGCGCAGACAACGCGCAGATCAGTGACGGGCCGCCGTCTGCCGTCCTTCAGACTTCAGAGTGCTCTGTAGAAAGCATGGCTTCACTCCTACGAATCACCGAGCCGTTCCCTGCGCAGGATCCTTATGTAGCACAGGCGCCCTCGCCTGTGGCCCTTCCCAGCCGGGGGCGGCTGGGCTACAAGCCATGCTTTCTACAGAGCAACTTCAGAGTTCAGACTTCACCACTGCTCTTGCCGGAGCCGTCCAGCCATGCCCAGTGATTTGCCCGGTCGCACAGATGATTTCAGCGCCTGGTATAACGAGATCGTGCAACGCGCCGAGCTGGCGGATTATGCTCCTGTGCGCGGATGCATGGTCATCCGCCCGTACGGGTACGCCCTGTGGGAGAATATCCGCGCGGACCTGGACCGGCGCTTCAAGGAGACCGGCCACGTCAACGCCTACTTCCCCCTGTTCATCCCCATGGACTTCCTGGAGCGGGAGGCGGAGCACGTCGAAGGCTTCAGCCCCGAGCTGGCCGTCGTCACCCACGGCGGCGGCAAGGAGCTGGAGGAGCCGCTCGTCGTGCGCCCCACCAGCGAGACGGTCATCGGCCACATGTACGCCAAGTGGATCCAGAGCTACCGCGACCTGCCCCTGCTCATCAACCAGTGGGCCAACGTCGTGCGCTGGGAGATGCGCCCGCGCCTGTTCCTGCGAACCACGGAGTTCCTGTGGCAGGAAGGGCACACCGCCCACGCCACCCGCGAAGAGGCCGAGCAGGAAGTGCTGCGCATGTTGAACGTCTACGCCGAGTTCGCCGAACAGGTCGCCGCCGTCCCCGTCATCAGGGGGCGTAAGAGCGAGAGCGAGAAGTTCGCCGGCGCCGGCGCCAGCTACACCATCGAGGCCATGATGGGCGACGGCCGCGCGCTGCAATCCGCCACCAGCCACGACATGGGCCAGAACTTCGCCCGCGCCTTCGACATCACCTTCCAGGATACCGACGGCGAGCTGCGCCACGTCTGGACCGCAAGCTGGGGGCTGAGCACGCGGTTCGTCGGCGCCATCGTCATGGTCCACGGGGACGACCAGGGCCTCATCCTGCCCCCCCGGCTGGCGCCCATACAGGTTGTGATTGTGCCGATTTGGAAGGACGATGAGCAGAAGGCGGCCGTCCTGCCGGTCGCACAGCGTATCATGGACGAGCTGGCCGAGTTCCGCGTGGAACTGGACGACCGGGAGAAGTTTACCCCCGGATACAAGTTCAATGAGTGGGAGCTGCGCGGGGTGCCCCTGCGCATCGAGATCGGCCCGCGCGACATTCAGAACGACCAGGCCGTGCTGGCCCGCCGGGACGCACCCGGCCGAGAGGGCAAGGAATCCGTGCCGCTGGAGCAGCTTCCGGGAACCGTCACCGCCATGCTGGACGCCATCCAGGACGCGCTCTACCAGCGCGCGCTCGGCTTCCTGCAGGAGCGCACGAGGGAGCCGGAGACCTACGAGGAGCTGGCCGAGGCCGTCGCGGAGGGCTTTGCGCTGGCCTGGTGGTGCGGCTCGGGGGACTGCGAGGGCAAGGTCAAAGACGAGACGAAGGCCACCATCCGGTGCATCCCCTTCGACCAGCCGGAGGGCGACGGGCACTGCATCGTCTGCGGGGAGCCGGCCGCCGAGCAGGTCATCTTCGCCCGCGCGTATTGACCGGGCACAATGCTTGAGGCAGATATGGGCGAGGACGTGCCCAGCATCTGGGACGCCGATGACGGCAGCGCCGCCCGTGGCTACGCCGACGCGCCCTACACGCACTACCGCGAGGAAGTCTACCCCCTGTTCGGCGAGCTGATCGCCGCCCTCGGTGCGGCGCCGCGGGTGCTGGACGTGGGGGCGGGACCGGGGCATCTGGCGGTCGAGTTCCACCGCGCGCACCCGGACTGCCGCGGGGAGTTCGTCCTGCTCGACGTCGGCCGGGCCATGCTGGACATTGCGCGCGAGCGGCTGGAGGAGACCGGGCTGGAGGTCAGCTTCCTGGTCCGCGACTTCACCCGCGACGGTTGGGCGCGCGGGCTGGGCGGCTTCGAAGCCGTGGTCTCGAACAACGCGCTGTTCCACCTCCCGCCCGAGCGATTGCGCGGCTTCTATGCCACCGCCTGTGGCCTGCTCGCGGACGATGGGCTGTTGCTGAACCATCAGACGTTCGGCCGCCGGGACGAGCAGTTCGCCGAGGCGCTGGAGCAGTTCCCGCCCGCGCTCGCCTACTGGCGCGAATGGTCCGAGCAGAAGCGCGCGCGGGCCGAACGATGCCGGCGCGAGAACGAGGAGCTGCTCGCCGCCGCGGAGGAGCGGCAGGAGGCGATGCGGGAAGCGCGCGGCGCCGGGCCGGCGGCCGATGAACTGGCCTATGCCGGCCTGCACCTGCCAGCCGCCCGACATCTGGAGGAGATGCGCCGCGCCGGTTTCGCCGCCGGATGCATCTGGCGCAAGATGGACTCCGCCGTCCTGGCCGGCGTGAAGGGACACCCCTTCGCCGAGCCCACCTGCAAAACGGTAGGTCCGGCGTCCTCGCCGGACAACGCACGGCAGGACGCCCCGCCTGCCTCAGAGAGTGGGCCGGCGATATGAGCCAGCTCCCCGGCCAGAGCCCGGAACAATGCCAGAGGAGGCACCAATGAGAATCGGATTCAGAGGCCAGCTTGCGGACGAACCGGAGGTGCGCGCCGGGTTCATCGGATGCGGCTCGCACGCTTTCCGCAACTTGTTCCCAACCTTACAGTTCGTCCCCGTGCGGCTGGTGGCGACCTGCGACCTGGACGTGGAGAAGGCCGAGGAGTTCGCCCGCCGGTTCGGCGCCGAGTCGCATTACGGCGACTTCCGCCGCATGATCGAGCGCGAGGAGCTGGACGCCGTCTTCATCAGCACCGGCTATGGCGACGACGGCCGCCCGACCCACGCGCGGCTCGCCGCCGAGTGCCTGGAGGCCGGCCTCCACGTCTGGACCGAGAAGCCCCCCGCCGCCACCTGCGCCGAAATCGAGCGCGTTCAGCAGGCCGAGCGCGACTCCGGCCGCCACTACATGGTCGGCTACAAGACCATGTTCTTCCCCGCCAACGTGAAGGCGAAGGAACTGGCCGGGCGGGAGGAGTTCGGCACGCCACGGCTCATCACCCTCCAGCGCCCCGTCAACGTACCCACCCCCGAGCAGATGGACGCCTACCTGAACGCCGGCGAGCCCGTCGGCGCCGTCATCGGCTTCCTCGACCACATCTGCCACGTCACCTCGCTGCTCATCTACCTGGCCGGCATGCCGCAGACGCTCCACTATGAGCGCGTCCCCGGCGGCGCGGCGGCGGCCACCTTCACCTTCCCCGACGGCCTGGTCGCCACCATGGCGCTGACCCACGGGTGCGCCTACGAGAGCGGCATCGAGCGGACGATGATCGTCGGGGAGGGCGGTCACGACGTGGTAGTGCAGAACAACAAGCGCGTGCTCTACCGCCGCGGCCCCGCCCGCCCGGACGGCTGGGGCTACGGCAACACCCCCACCCACTACACCGGCCCGCCCGAGGCCACCACCGCCGTCTGGGAACCCGAATGCAGCCTCGGCCAGCTCTACAACAAGGCTTTGTTCATGCAGGGCTTCTACGGCGAGATAAACGAATTCGCCCGCGCCATCCTCGACGGCCGCCGCCCCGCGAGGTCCCACAGCGCCCACGCCCTACAAACCACCCAAATCTTCCAGGCATTCGCCCAGGGCCCCGGCCAAACAATACAACTCTGAGCCACAGGCTCAGGAATTCTGAATTCTGAATTCTGAAGTCTGAAGTGACGCCCCCGCGCGTGACTTCTCTCTCACCGGCCCGGCAAATGTCTTGTATTTGCGCCGATAACATGTAAAATAAAAGCGCCCCACTGGGAGGCGCTTGAGGGGTACCCCACGAGCGTTTCCTCGCAGAGCATTGCCCGCGTAGCGATTGCCGCTTGCTGTGAAAAGCGGGAACCGCCGCTCAGGTACACTGCCGATACAGTAGCGGTCTGCGACGCCCTTGTCAAGGGAGAAAGGATGAGCAATGCAGCGCAGGATGGGTATGTTCTCGGCATAGACATCGGCACCAGCTCCATCGGCTGGGCCGTTCTGGGCTCCAATGATGGCGCCGCAGCAGGCATACGCGACGCGGGCGTCCGGATCTTCGAAGCCGGCGTTGACGAAGACAAGTTCGCGGCGGGCGGCGGCGAGCCGCCGAACACTCGCCGGCGCGAAAGGCGCGCGCAACGCCGACTGCTGGACAGGCACGTGCGGCGCAAGGCGCACCTGCTCCACATCCTCCAGCGCAACGGGATGCTGCCCGAGGGCGAGGCACGCGATGTCATCCCAAAACTCGACAGTCGGCTCGTGGCCCGCTACGACGGCGACCCCGAAGGTCCGCCGGACTTGATACACCACATTCTGCCCTACTGGCTCCGCGCCCGTGCGCTCGATCATCCGCTGGAGCCGCACGAACTCGGACGCGCTCTCTACCACCTCGGCCAGCGGCGGGGCTTCCTGAGCAACCGAAAGGCGCGCAGCAAGGAGGAGAAGGAAGGGGTCGTGAAGGAGGACATCAGTCGTCTGCGCAAGGCGATGCAGGCCGCCGGCGCCCGGACCCTCGGCGAGTACTTCGCAGGGCTCGACCCCAGGGAAGACCAGGTACGCGGCTGGCACACGCACCGCGATATGTACAAAGACGAGTTCGAGGCCATCTGGAGCGCCCAGGCGGAGTACCACCCCGACGTCCTGACCGGCGATCTGAAGCAGCGCATCTTCGACGCCATCTTCTACCAGCGCCCGCTCAAGAGCCAGAAGCATCTGATCGGCGAGTGCGAACTCGAGCCCGGCCGTAAGCGCGCGCCGTGGGGGTTGCTCATCTCGCAGCGTTTCCGGCTGCTGCAGCGCATCACCGACACGCGAATCATTGAGCCCGGACAGCCGGAACGCCCGCCCACCGACGAAGAACGCGCCGCGTGGCTGGAGCCGCTGGAGGTCCAGCAAACTATGAGTTTCAGCCGCGCGAAGAAGCTGGCGGGTCTCCCCGATGGCACGCTCCTGAACTGGGAAGCCGGCGGCGAGGACAAGTTCATCGGCGACAAGACCGCCGCGAAGCTGGCCGGCATATTCGGCAAGCGTCGCTGGAGGGAACTGAGCGAAGACGACCAGAGGCAGGTCGTCGAGGACGTGCGCAGCATTCAGAAGCCGGAGGCCCTTCGGAAGCGGGCGCGCGATGAACGGGTATGGGCACTGGACGAGGAAGGCGCCGAGGCACTGGTGGCGCTCGAGCTGGAGCCCGGTTACTGCCGCCACAGCCGCCAGGCGCTCCGCAAACTCGTCCCGCTGATGGAAGGCGGGATGCAGTACAGTGACGCAGTGGACAAGTGCTACCCCGGCCGGAACGAGGGAGGGGAGGTACACGACAGCCTGCCCCCGTTGGACTTCGCTGACATCGAGGTGCGCAACCCGGCCGTACGGCGGTGCCTGAGCCAGTTGCGCAAGGTGGTCAACGCCGTGGTGCGTCGCTACGGCAAACCGGACAAGATCCGGATCGAACTGGGACGGGATCTCCGCAAGAGCAGGTCGCACCGGGAAGAGTCCTCGAAGCGCGCCTTCCGCCGGCGGCGCCAGCGCCGCGAGGTCGCCGAGAGGATCACTGAGGAGGTCGGCATCGAGCATCCCTCCCGCGCCGACATCGAGAAGGCGCTGCTGTGGGACGAGTGCAATGGGCAGTGTCCCTACACCGGCCGCTGCATCCCCTTCGCCGCCCTGTTCGGACGCGACGCCGAGTGGGACGTGGACCACATCATCCCCTTCCGCCGCTCCCTCAATAACTCCTTCAGGAACAAGACGCTGTGCCTCGCCCGCGAGAACCGGGACGTCAAAGGCGACCGTACCCCCTACGACGCATACAGCAACAACACGGACCGCTACGAGAAGATACTCCAGCGCGTCCGGGGCTTCAACGGGCCGCACGCGAAGGAGAAACTGCGCCGGTTCCTCACGCGAGAGCCTGGCAAGCTGAAAGAGATCGCCGACCGCCAGCTCAATGACACCCGCTACGCCAGCGTCCTTGCCGTCCAGTACCTGAGCATTCTCTACGGCGACGACCGACGCATCACCGCCGGCCGCGGCGGCGTCACCTGGATGGTCCGCATGATGTACCATCTCAACTCCATCCTCCGCGACGGGGACGACAAGCCGCGCGACGACCACCGCCATCATGCCGTGGACGCCGTCGCCATCGCCCTTACGGATGCTGCCGTCATGCAGAAGCTCAGCCAGAACGTCAAAGACGACTACCGCCGCCGCGGCGGCATCGCCTTCGGACCCGTCGAACTCCCCTGGGCGGATTTCCTCGATGACGTTCGCGCCGCCATCGAAGGCATCAACGTCTCCCATGCGCCGTCGCGCAAGGCGCGCGGGAAACTGCATGAGGACACCTTCTATGCACCCGGCCCGGAGCGGGACGAGGACGGACGGCCCACCACCTTCTACCTGCGCCGTGAGCTCACGAAACTCACGCCGGGGCGCGTCAAGAAGATAGTGGACCCTCACGTGCGGGCGGCCGTGCGCGCGAAGCTGGAGCAACTCGGCCAGAGCGACCCCCGGCGGGCGTTCAGCGATCCGGCCAATCATCCGGCTCTGCCCAACGACAACGGCGACCCCATCCCTATCCACAAGGTGCGCATAGAGACGCGGGAGACTGCCGTCCCGATCGGCAGCGGCGACAATGTGCGATGGGTCAAGCCCGGCGGCAACCACCACGTGGAGATCGTCTCGATTACCACCGACGATGGGACGGAACGTTGGGAGGGCCGCATGGTGAACATGATGGAGGCCGTCCGACGCAAACGGGACGGCGAACCTGTCGTGCGCCGCGATGCGACGGGACAGAAGTTCGTCTTCTCCCTCGCACCCGGTGACATGATACTGGTAGACGACCCCTTCAAGTGCGACGAGGGTGACGTTCTCTGTGTGGTCCGCGCAACCTCGGAAGAGAAAGGCGGGCGTCTCCGGATACATTTCGTCCGAGCCACCGACGCGCGCGCCAGTAGCGACGTGGAGAAGACTGGTGAGTGGATGAAACGGCCAGAACCCGAGGGACTGCGGAAACTGAAGTGCCAGAAGGTAGTGGTCACCCCCCTGGGCGAGATCCGGGACGCCAATGATTGAGCGGATCATTGACATCTCCGACGAA
>JAWOCH010000423.1:0-24508 GCA_046483865.1 Candidatus Brocadiia bacterium
GCGCGCATCGCCGAGGAGGACTTCACCGCTGCCGCCCGGAAACTGAAGGAGGACAACATGCTGCCGGCGGTCTGCGGGCGGGTCTGCCCGCAGGAGGACCAGTGCGAGGGACTCTGCGTGCTGGGCAAGCGTGCCGAGCCGGTAGCCATAGGCAACCTGGAGCGTTTCGCGGCGGACTACGAGCGGGAGACGGGGCAGGTCGAGGTCCCGCAGGTTGCCGGGGACAAAGGAGCCAAGGTGGCCATTGTGGGCAGCGGGCCGGCCGGACTGACCGCCGCCGCCGAGCTGGCAAGGCGGGGCTACCGACCGACCGTCTTCGAGGCGCTCCACGAACCGGGCGGCGTGCTGCTCTACGGCATCCCGTCGTTCCGTCTGCCGAAGGACATCGTGGCCCGGGAGGTGGAACTGGTCCGCGAGATGGGCGCGGAGATCGTCCCCAACTTCGTCGTGGGCAAGACGGCCACCGTCCTGGAGCTGCTGGAGGAGGGCTACGAGGCGGTATTCATCGGCTCAGGCGCCGGCACGCCCATCTTCGGCGGCATCGAGGGCGAGAACCTCAACGGCGTGCTGAGCGCCAATGAGTACCTGACCCGCGTCAACCTGATGCGTGGCTACCGGCGGGACTACGCCACGCCCGTGCTGGTGCGCGACCGGGTGGCCGTCCTGGGCGGGGGCAACGTAGCCATGGACTCCGCCCGAACCGCCCTGCGGCTGGGAGCGAAGGAGGTGCGCATCGTCTATCGGCGCAGCGTGGAGGAGTCCCCCGCCCGCGACGCCGAGCTGGCCCACGCCGAGGAGGAGGGCATCCGGTTCATGTGGCTCAACAACGCCGCGGCCATCCTGGGCGACGAGGACGGCTGGGTGCGCGCCCTGCGCTGTGTGCGTATGGAGCTGGGGGAGCCGGGCGAAGACGGCCGCCGGCGGCCACACCCCATCGAGGGCTCGGAGTTCGAGTTCGAGACTGACCTGGTGATAGTGGCTTACGGCAACCGGCCCCACCCACTGGTGCCGCAGACCACCCCCGGCCTGAAGGTCACCGACTGGGGCACGATAGCCGCCGACGAGGTCACCGGCGAGACCAGCATGGAGGGCGTCTACGCGGGGGGCGACATAGTCACCGGCGCCGCGACGGTCATCCAGGCCATGGGGGCGGGCAAGCGCGCCGCGGCCGCCATTGACGAATACCTCACCGAGAAACACGACGGCAGGATTAACCACGACGACACGACGAGCACGACGAAAGAAGAAGTCTGAGTTCTGAAGTAGAGGCGGACAGCTTCACTGACAAGGGCAGCGAGGACAATCCCGCCTCTGCTGCACTGCCTATCCTGCCATGTCGTTCGTCGTGCTCGTCGTGTCGTTGTGGTTATTGACTTGTCCTTCTCCGTGGTGAGTCAGGCGAGCTGGACTTCGACCTGGTTGACTTCCTGGAACATGTCCTCGGGGACCAGGTCGCCCTCGATCTGCCGGCCGTTGACCTGCATCGAGACCACCCCCTTGCCCTGCTGGCCGTTGCGGATGGTGATCTGGAACTCGCGCCCCCGGAAACGCCGCGTCACCTCTATCTCGTCCCACCCGGGGGGCAGGCAGGGGTCAATGCGCAGGCCGTCGTACTCCGGCCGGATGCCCAGGATGTACTGCGTCCCGCTGTAGTATGACCAGGAGGCCGTGCCGCTGAGCCAGGGCACGCGCGAGGCGCCCTCCTTGGGGCTGTAGCGGGTGTGGGTGCTCTGGCAGTGGACGTAGGGCTCGATCTCCCGCACCTCGGCGCGCGTGTTGTAGGCGGCGGGCATGTAGGCGCGGTAGTAGCCGTAGGCCCGCTCCGGCCGCCCCAACATGCACTCGGCCATCACGCCCCAGCCCTGCGTGTGGCTGAAGATGCCGCCGTTCTCCTTCAGGCCCGGATTGAACAGCACGGCGCGTATCTCCCGGCAGGGCACGTTCTCGAACGGCGGCGTGCACATCATCAGCCCGTACGGCGTAGCCAGGTGCTCGGCGACCGAGTCCATCGCCGTGGTCGCCTGCTCGGGGGTGGCCGCGCCGCTGATGACCGCCCAGGACTGGGCGTTGAGGAAGATGCTGCCTTCCTCGGCATCCTGGCTCCCGACCACGGTGCCGTCCTCCTGGAAGGCCCGCACGAAGCGGTCGCCTTCCCAGGCGTGCTGCTGGATGCGCTCGTCCAGTTCAGCCAGCCGTTCGCGCGCCCATACGGCGTCCTCCTCGTGCTCCAGCCGGTCGCATACCTCGGCGTAGACACTCAGCCCCAGCCGGAGCTGGAAGGCGACGAACAGGCTCTCGCCGCGCTCGCCCAGGCGCAGACAGTCGTTCCAGTCCGCCGTCAGGCCCACGGGCAGCCCGTGCGCGCCGGTGCGCTCGAGGTTGAACTCCAGCGCCCGGCGCAGGTGCCCCAGCACGGTGTCCTCGCCCTGGTCGGCGTAGGGCAGCACCTTCTCATAGAACGACAGGTCGCCGGTCTCCTTCACGTAGGCCGGAACGGCGTTGAACAGCCACAGGCAGTCGTCGGCCCGGTAATGCTCGGGCAGTTCTTCCTGGCCGGGCCGGTGCGCCCAGGGCTTGACTACGGGCATGGCGCCGCCGTTCGAGACCTGGCCGGTGATCATCAGCTCCAGCCGCTCGCGCACTTCCTGTGGTATGGCGGCGGTGGCGCCCAGGAAATCCTGCACGGTATCGCGATAGCCCAGCCCGTCCCGCGCCCCGGCGTAGACCAGGCTTGCGGCGCGCGACCAGTTGAAGGTGATCAGGCAGTTATAGGCGTTCCAGACGTTGATCATGCTGTCGAACTCGGCGTCCGGCGTGCGGCAGGTCAGGGCGCCGAGGCGCTCGTGCCACCACTGCTTCACCTCCTCCAGGGCGGCCCGGGCCTTCTGGGTCGAGTCGAACTCCTCGACGGCGCGGCGCCCCTCCACGGCGGCCTGTCCCACGCCGAGCAGGACCATGAACTCGCGGCTCTCGCCGGGGGCCAGCTCCAGGTCCGTCTGCACCGTGCCGCAGGCGTTGTCGCCGTATGCCTCCGAGCCGCTGCACTCTCCCCGCTCGACGCACAGGGGGTTGGCGTAGGTGCGGTAAGGGCCGAGGAAGGCGTCCCGGTCCGTCTCGTAGCCCTTCATCTCCGCGCCCACCAGGGCCAGGAACGTCCACCGTCCCTGGTCACGGTTCTGGAAGTCCTCCCGGTCCGGCGGCAGGCTGGCGTTCACCGACTGCTCCAGCATCCCATCCACCGGCTCCACGCGCACGATGTACTGCGTGTACTGGAGATTGAGCAGGTCCTGCTGGATGACCCACTCGTTGGAGTACTCCAGGTAGGTGAACACTGACAGCTCGCGCGCCCGGTCCGAGCGGTTGGTCAGCTTCAAGAGCCAGACCTCGAAGTCCCGCTCCAGGGGCACGAAGTAGGTGGACTCGCTGAGGATGCCGTCGTATTCGGACTCGATGACGGTGTAGGCGGTGCCGTGTCGACAGGTGGAGCGATAGTCGGCCAGGTCTTTGCCCACCGGCTGCCAGGAGGCGGACCAGTAGTCGCCCGACTGCCTGTCGCGGATGTAGAAGTAGCGTCCCGGCTGATCGGCCGGAACGGCGTTGAACATAAGGCGCGTAAACCGCCCCTGGGCGGCCGAGCGGTAGAAGCTGTAGCCCCCCGCGTTGCCCGTGATGATGGCGCCGTATTCGGTCGTGCCCAGGTAGTTGCTCCATGAGCGCGGCGTGTCCGGGCGCTCGATGACATATTCCTTCCGCTCGTCGTCAAAATGTCCGTACTGCACGGTGTTCTCCCGCTAAACAGAATCAAACCACCACAGCAACGACAGGGCCAACCACGACGACACTACAAGCACTAAGAACGACATGAACGAATGTCTCTTGCGTTCTCCGTATCCTGTCTATACTGCACATCCTGTTAGGCCGTTGCCCCTGCCTTACCGCGCATGGCGCGGATGTAGTCCATGCAGAACTCGTCCCGCCCGGCCAGTGCCTCCGCCGCGCGCACCGTCTCCATCAGGCCCTCCTCGGTGGGATCCATGATGGCCGAATCGAGCCCGGCCGGGATAAGCTGCGCCAGGAACGTCCGGTTCACCAGGTTGCGGTTCGGCAGGCCGAAGCCGATGTTCGACAGGCCGCAGGTCGTGTGCACGCCCGGGAACGCCTGCATGATGCGAAACACGGCGCTCAGGACCTCGGCTCCCTGGCAGACGTCGGTGCTGACCGGCTGCACGCAGGGATCCACGTAGAGGTGATCCCGCGGGACGCCCTGCGCCTCGGCCGCTTCGATGAGACGTGCGGCCACGTCCACGCGGCGGTCGGCCGTGCCCGGCACGCCGGAGTCGTCCATAGTCAGTGCCACCAGCAGCGCGCCAGAGTCGGCGGCGATGCCGATGACCTCGTCCATCTTCTCCTCCTCCGCGGTGGCGGAGTTGAGCATGACGGAATCGGTCTCGACCAGTTCCAGCCCCGCCCGCAGCACGTCCGGGTTGGCTGAGTCCAGGCAGAGCGGCAGGTCGCCTGCGTCCTGCACGACCTCCAGCGCCCACTGCAGGTTCTCCAGCTCGCGGGCCGGGTCACTGCCGGCGTTCACGTCCAGGAAGTCGGCCCCGGCCTCTGCCTGCCGACGGGCCTCGCCGGCGATCTGCTCCGCGTCGCGTTCGGTCAGGGCGCGGGCGATGGCGGGCCGGGTTGCGTTGATTCTCTCGCCGACAATCAGCATGGGGCACTCCCTGTCACAAGACGTTGGCGGAGGGGAGTATAAGCACGCACGCAGGGCGGGTCAACCCGCTGCGCAGACCGTTTGGGTTGCGGTTCGGGGCGTGCTGTGCTACGGTACCGGATGGCCCGCTCCGGCTTGTGGCGGGCCTTGACCCGAACGTCTGCGGGCCGTGCTAAGCGGGGTGCTAGCGGTGCCCTGTAACCTGCAAACCGCTTCAGCAGGGCTGACCGCTCCGTGAGGCTTGATTTCCCCTCGCGGCAAGGGGTCGGCGGTCGGCGTTGACGGATGGGTCCCATGGAGCCGGGCGGCTGCGAACCTGGTCAGGGGCGGAAGCCAGCAGCCATAAGCAGTACCCCGGACTGCCGTGGGGCTGCCTGTCCTGAGCCGCCCGGCGGCCACCGCCCCCGGGGATAAGGCCGGGCGGAGTGCACGGCCCGCTTTCATCATGCGCAGGAACGTGGCAATGTACCTGGTCTTCGCCCGCAAGTATCGCCCCGAGCGCTTCGAGGACGTGGTGGGCCAGCAGCACGTGACCCGCGCCCTGCGCAACGCCGTCGAAAGCGGCCGCGTCGCCCACGCCTACCTGTTCTGCGGCTCCCGCGGCGTGGGCAAGACCACGGCCGCCCGCATCCTGGCCAAGGCGCTCAACTGCGCCGAAGGCCCCACCCCGGAGCCGTGTTGCGAGTGCGACGCATGCCGACGCATCGCCGTGGGCACCGACATTGACGTGATCGAGATAGACGGCGCCTCCAACCGCGGCATTGACGCCATCCGCGAGCTGCGCCAGAACGCCGGCCTGACACCCGCACGCAGCCGGTTCAAGGTCTACTACATAGACGAAGTCCACATGCTGACCGAGCCGGCCTTCAATGCGCTGCTGAAGACGCTGGAGGAGCCGCCGCCCCACGTCAAGTTTATCTTCAGCACCACCGACCCCCAGAAGGTGCCCGAGACGGTGCGCAGCCGCTGCCAGCGGTTCGACTTCCACCGCATCTCCGACGCCGACCTGGTGGGCGCGCTGAAGGACATATGCCGCAGGGAGGAGTTGAGCGTCGAGGAGGGCGGGCTGAAGGCGATTGCCCGCTCCGCCCGCGGCAGCATGAGGGACGCGTTGGGCGTGCTGGACCAACTGGCGGCAATGGGCGCGGAGGTGAGCCTGGAGGACGTGCTGCACGTGCTGGGCGCGGCCGACGTGCGCCTGCTGGCCGAACTGGTGGATGCCCTGGCGGAGGAGAACACCGCCCGCGCGCTGGAGCTGTTGAACGGGGCGCTGGTGGGCGGAACGTCGGTGGAGGACTTCGCCGAGCAGTTCGCCCGCTACCTGCGCGACCTGCTGGTGGCCGCCTACTGCGGCCCGGAGGCGGACGCCCTGGCCGGCGCCGCCGCGGACGCGGAGACGCTACAGCGCCAGGCGGAGCTGTTCTCCGCCGACCAGCTCACCTATATGATGCAACTACTACGGGAAGCGGCCCTGCGCGCCCGACGGGAGACCACCGGCCGCATTGCCCTGGAGCTGGCCGTCGTGCGGATGAGCAGGCTCTCCGAGCTGGTTCCCGTGCAGGAAGCGCTCGACCAACTGGAGCATGGCGGCAATCCGGGCACCACGACCGAACGGAAGCAGGCGGAGGCCCCCACCGCGGAGCAGCGCCAGCGGGCGTCGGGACGCCTGCGCCGGATGAAGGACAAGCTCCAACGCGCCAGGGAGGGCGCGCCGGCAGCATCCGAAAACCCGGCTGCGAAGGTCGAACTGCCCGAAGGCGTGGACGAACGAACGGCCCGTCAGCTCGCCGCCTGCGCCGAAAGCCCGGAGGTGGCGCAGGACGCGTTGCAGCAGGAGGGGCTGATGCAGGCGTTCATGCAGGCGGACAAGACGCTGGGGCTCAGCCCGCAGTGGGTGCAGAAACGGGCGACCGAACCGCAGGACGAGGACGAAGACGCGATCCCGCCCGAACAGCAGTAGCCGAAGGAGAATGCACAGATGAGAGGCTTAGGCGGAGGGGACCTGGGCGGCCTGATGAAGCAGGCCCAGAAGCAGATGAAGGACTTCCAGCGCCGCATGCGCGAGGTCGAGGAAGACCTGAAGGAGCGCGTGGTCGAAGGCAGCGCCGGCGGCGGCATGGTCAAGGTCATGTTCAACGGCCTGCAGGAGCCGCTCGACCTGCAGATAGACCCCGTCGTGCTGGAAGAGGAGGAACCCGAGTTCCTCCAGGAGATGATACTGGCCGCCATACGGCAGGGACTGAAGAAATCCGAAGAGCTGGCCGAGCGTGAGCGGGGCAAGATCGCCGGCGGGCTGAACATCCCGGGGCTCGACGCCCTGCTGTGACGGTATTGCCTCACGGCCCCAGGACGTATAGAATACAGGCGGTTCTGCTGACGAGGACACAGCCGCATGGCAAAGGGTCACACTGAATCGTTCGAGCGACTCATGGAGCAGCTCGGCCGCATGCCGGGCGTCGGTGAGCGCACCGCCGAACGGCTGGCCTATCATGTGCTGCGCCTGTCGAGGGAGGAGGCGCTGGCACTGGCCGAGGCGATACGGGAGGTGAAGGAACGCGTCAAGCAGTGCTCCCGCTGCTTCCACTTCAGCGAGACCGACCCCTGCGCCATATGCAGCGATCCGGAGCGCGACCAGGCGAGCGTATGCGTCGTCGAGCAGGCGAAGGACGTGGTCGCCATGGAGCAAAGCGGCTACCGGGGAGTCTACCACGTGCTGTGCGGCCGGCTGGCCCCGCTGGACGGGATGGAGCCGGAGGACCTGACAGTGGACCGGCTGGTCGAGCGCGTCTCGGCCGGCGGGGTGGAGGAGGTCATCCTGGCCTGCAACGCGGACATGGAGGGCGAGGCGACGGCGATGTACGTGCGCGAGGCGCTGGCCGGCCTGCCCGTGCGCGTTACGCGCCTGGCGCGAGGCATCCCCTCCGGCAGCCAATTGGAATATGCCAATGCCGCCGTGCTGGCCGATGCGCTCGAGGGGCGACGCGAGATGGGATCCGAAACTACCCGGCAGCAGGAAAGCGGTGAAGCATAAATGAGACTGGAAGCCAGCCTGCAAGCGCGCCAGGAGATGCGCCTCAAACTGGCGCCACAGATCATCCAGTCCATCGAGATACTCCAGCTTCCCCTGATGGAGCTGCGGGAGCGCATTGACGAGGAACTGCTGGAGAACCCCCTGCTGGAGATCGGCCCCTCCACCGAAGAGGAGCAGACCGAGGAGGAAGGCGAGCCCGAGACCACGTCCGAGGATGACGACGAGCTGGTCGAGGAAGTCGCCGAAGAGCCGGAGCAAGAGGATGAGGAGCCGCTGGAGAACGAGGACTTCGACGCGCTGGAGGACATGATCCAGCCGAACGACTACGACCTCTACGGCCCCCGATCCACCAGCAGCTCCGGCGGCGAGAAGGATCCCAAACTGGCCGCCCTCGAGAATTCCCCCGCCCCCGACATCACCCTCGAAGACCACCTGCTGCGTCAGCTTGCCTACTTCGAGCTGGATCCGACGGTGCGCGAGGTCTGCGAGAACATCGTGGCCAATCTCGACTGGCGCGGCTATCTGGAGTATCCCATCGAGGAGATAGCCGGCTCGATGGAGACGGAGGTCAACGAGGAGCAGGCGGCCGAGGCCCTGCGCGTGGTGCAGCAGCTCGAACCCCCGGGCGTTGCGGCGCGCAACATCCAGGAATGCCTCCTGCTGCAGTTAGACGAGGAGGACGCCGACTACGAGTTCATGTCTGAGCTTATCAGTGAGCACTTCGAGGACATCGCCAAGAACCGCTACCCCAAGGTGGCCCGCTCGATGGGCTGTTCAATGGAGCGGCTCAAGGAGGCCATCGAGAAGCTGGCCAAGCTCAACCCCATCCCCGGCGCCCTGTTCGGGGAGGAGGCCGCCCCCCACGTCATCCCCGACCTGCGCATCGACCTGGTCGAGGGCGAGTTCCGCGTCGTGCTGGAGGACGCCAACCTGCCGTCCCTGCGCATCTGCAGCTACTACGCCCGGCGCCTCCAGAAGAAGGGCCTCGACCCGAAGACGCGCGAATACCTCAGGGACAAGCTCCAGAGCGCCCGCTGGCTGATTGACGCCATCCAGCAGCGCCGCAGCACCGTCTTCAATATAGCCACCGCCATCGTCGAGGAGCAGCGGGAGTTCTTCGAGAAGGGGCCGATGCACCTAAAACCGCTGAAGATGCAGGACATCGCCGACAAGGTAGATGTCCACGTCTCGACCGTCAGCCGCGCCATCTCCGGCAAGTACGCCCAGACGCCGCAGGGCATCTTCTCCTTGAAGCACTTCTTCACCGGGGGCGTGGAGAAGGAGAACGGCGAGAGCGAGTCCTGGGAGGTCGTCCGCCGCAAACTCCAGCACATCATTGAAGCCGAAGACAAAAGCGACCCCTACAGCGACGAACAACTCGCCGCCGAGCTGGAGAAGCAAGGCATAGAGATAGCCCGCCGCACAGTATCCAAATACCGCAAGATCCTGGAAATCCCCTCCAGCCGCCAGCGGCGGGAGTACTGATTCCCGCCATACCTTGGGCCGGCGCGGCGTCCCCGCCGCGCCGGGTTCGGCGAGGACGCCGAACCTACCGTCGGTTGGATCGGATGCCACAGCGGACGCGCAGAAGCCTGTCCGCCGTCTGTGTGGCGGGCGCGTCCCTCCAGCAGCGCGGAGCGTGTCCGTCCGCCGGACGCAGCCCCTGGAAGCCCACGCCTCCGCGTCCTGTGCGCGTGCCGTCTGCGCAGGGAGACGGCGCTGGAATGTAGCGGCCGCTTTTGCAGCGCCCCTCCAGGGCGCTCGGATTGTCCTACTGGCCCAGGACCCGGCGCTGAAGCACCGGGCTGTATCCCGGCGCCCCTGCCGGGGCGCAGAAGACGGAACAGCGCTGCTCTGATTGAGCAAGCCCCGACGACCGGCATTGGAGTGCGCGCCTGCCGTTCGCGCCGTGAAGCGGCGCAGGGATGCAGCCGGGGGTTTCCAACCCCCGGAACCCGCGTGGCCCCACACCCGACCCGCCCCGGAGGGGCGGTGCCCGCGGTGCGTGGAACACCTGGCGGGACCCTGTTGGGTGACGGAGTCCTCCTAAGGCCATTCTGGACGCCAAACACGTGCTCTGTATCCCAACGCACTCCTTGAGCACGAGGAAACATGCAGCACGAGGACGACATCGCCGGCGTCAACGAACGCCACCGGGACTGGTCGGTGCGCAAGGGCGCGGGCTGCACTCTGCTGGCTGGACCTCGAACCCGCTCGCCTGCGGCGGTACGCGGACGGGGAACTGGAGGCATCCCGAAGCCTTCCTGCCGGCCAGCTTCGCCGTGCTGGTCAGGCAGGTGTCGTAGCCGTCGTCCCCGTTTCCATATCTCTGGTAGGCGCGGCGTCCCCGCCGCGCCGGGTTCGGCGAGGACGCCGAACCTACCGTCGGTTGGGTGGGATGCCACAGCGGACGCGCAGAAGCGCGTCCCCCCAACGGCATGGAACGTATCCGTGGAGCGCACACGGCCCCTGGAGGGCCACGCTTCCGCGTGGCCGCCGCCCTGGATGGGAGAACGCGGACGCGACAGAGCCCGCGCGCCGTCCGTGTGGCGTGCGCATTTCCTCCGACGGCCGGCTCTCTACCAGCCGACTGACTGGAGCCACGCATACGCCAGCAGCAGGTGGCCGGTGGCGTTGGGATGGACCGGCTCGTCGCCGAACTCGCACGGGTGGTGGTACTCAAGCTGCTCCTGGAACATCCGGTGGCACCGCACCAGCCGGGCGTCGGGCCGCTCGGCCATCTGCTCGACGACCTCGATGTAGGCCGGCAGGGCCGCCATCACGCGCCCACGCCAGCTCTCCTCGCCGGGGCTGGCCTTCGACATGTAGAACGGCGTCATCAGGATAAGCTCCGCGTCCGTCTCCTCTCGCGCGCGGGTCAGTATCTTCCCGTAGTAATCGGCGTAGCCGTCGGGACCGTAGATGTCCTCCCGGCCCGAGAGCCAGCGGTTGAGGTCGTTGATGCCGACCATGACGCTTAGCCAGTCGGGCGCGTAGGCGATGCAGTCGTCGGTCCAGCGGTCGAACAGGTCCCGGACGATGTTGCCGCCGATGCCGGTGTTGACGAACGTGCAGCCGTTGTCCGGGTAGCGGGCGTTGATCAGGTCCACGGCCATGCGCACGTATCCGGCCCCGAGGGGCCGATGCTCCGCGCGCCGGCCGCAGTCGGTGATGGAGTCCCCGATGAACAGAACGGTCCGGCCCGGCTCGATGGCGAACGGCATGGCTCGGCTCCCCCCTCTGGGGTCCGTGCTGACTGAAGGCGGGCCATGCTATGCCCGCCGGGCGAGTATGTCAATCGCGTCGCCATGCGAGCCCGGATCGTGCAGCGCTTCTGGCGAACGGCTACAATATGCGCCGTGAGCGCACCGGGAGGAGGCCCGCCGTGAAGCCCGTCACACTCCACGAAGCCACCGACGAGGACCTGGCGCTGGTCAGGAACCTGGTGTCGTTCTACGTCTGCGACATGTCGGAGTACATGGGCTGGGCGTGCGCGGCCGACGGGCGCTTCGGCGGGCCTTATGATCGGTGGGTGTTTGCCGGAATGGGTACGTTCTTGCCCATCGGCGATTACGACAGCGAGCGGCCCAACGTGGACGTGGACCCCCTGCACCGCCCGATTCTGTATCTCAGGGGCGACCCCCACTACGTGCCTCTGAAGCAAGCGGCAGGACCTGCCGAGTGACCACGCGACGGAGGATCGGACATGCTGTATCGGCCGTCGGACGGCACGCTGTGGGACACGTTCCTCATGCGCGAGGACGGATGGTTCCACCTGTTCCACCTGCGCGGCGGCAAGACGCTGGGCCACGCCCGCAGCCGGGATCTGCTGCACTGGGACGCGCGCCCGCTCATAGACCTCGTCGGCCCGCCGGGCGCCTGGAACGAGAACGGAGCGCCGTGGACGGGCTGCATCGTTCGTCACGAGGGCCGCTTCCACATGCTCGCGGGCGGACCCGGCCCGCATGGCATTCCCGGCTACGGCCTCCTGGTGTCCGACGATCTGGACCGCTGGGAGCAGGTTTCGCCGGACCCCGTCTTGACGCCGCAGCCGCCCCACTATCGCCGCCGGCCCAGCGATCTGCACGTGATGCACGCCGCCTGGCGCGACCCGTGCGTGATCAGACGCGAAGGCCATTACCACGCGTTCCTGTGCGCCCGGTCGCCCGAATGGTCGGCGGACGACACGGGGGCGCTGGTCGCACACGCCCGCTCGGGCGACCTGAGGACCTGGGAGTACCTGCCGCCGCTGGCACGGGTTGGCGACCGCGTGCTGTTCGCAGAGGTCCCGGACGTGTTCCGCATCGGCGACTGGTGGTATTTGATGTTCCTCGATCACGGCTGGGGAGGCGCCCGACTGAACAGCCCCGCCCGTGCCGACATAGCGGGCACCTTCTACATGAAGAGCCGGTCCTTCGAGGGGCCGTATCAGTGGCCGGAGAAGCCGCTGCTGATCGGCTGCGGCGATGACCGGATGGGGCCCTGGGCGGCGCGCAGCCTGGCGGTGGACGATGAGCGATGGCTCTACTTCCACCACGCGGGCCAGCAGCCCGCCTTCGGCTTGCCCAAGCGCATCGAGCAGAACGAAGACGGAGACCTGTGGTTGGCCTACCTGGACCTGACCGGCCCCATTGAGCAGGAACTGGAGATCGGCCCCGCCCCGCCCAAGCCTGAAGACCCGGGAAGCTGGACCGAGTCGGGAGACACGCTGGTCGGGCGCGCCGGGGCCACCGGCACAGCGCTGATAGTGGCAGATGCGGTGGCCGACGTGCGGCTGACCTGCGAGGTGAAGGGCGAGGGGGCCGCCCGCGCCGGAGTGGTGGTCCGCTCCACCGGCGCGCCGGGAACGGGCCTGTTCGAGCAGGAAAACCGCGGCCTCGCCGTCTGGCTGGACTTCGAGCGCCGGCGGCTCGTCGCCGAGCGTTGCACGTGGGTGCCTGGTTTCGGCTGGGGGCGTCACGTGCTCGATCAGATGGGCCACGACGAAACGCAGCGTCGAAGGCAGCAGATGCGCCTCGAGCTGCCCGAGCAGCAGTGGCTGGGGCTCCGGCTCATGGCGCGCGACCGCTTCCTGGAAGTCTACCTGCAGGAGCGCTGGATGCTGACACTGGACACCGGGGAGCACGTGGGGGCCGGCGGGGTCGAACTGGCGCTCGAGCGGGGGCAGGCCGGCTTCCGAAACCTGTCCCTGGCGTCCCTTCCGCCGCTGGCGGAGTAGATGATAGTCCGCCGGCGGCAGGCACCCCGTCTTTCAACGTGATCCAGAACGCTCACCGCGCGGGCCGATGCCGAGGATCTCCTTCTTCTTCTCCTGGTAGAAGCAGTAGTCCTCGAACCGACAGTCGGGCACCTGGTGGTCGAGGGCCGGGATGTAGCCGCCGTCCTCGACGACCGGCGCCACGCGCTCCAGCTCGCGCACGATGGCGTCGCGGCCCTTCGGCACCACGTGCTTGTCCACACCACCCATCATGCTGAAGGCCCGCCCGTACTGATCCCGCAGCGCGACCACGTCCATACCAGCGAAGACCTCCAGCGGCCATATGTGGTTGATGCCGCCTTCGAGCCAGCCGGGGATGAGAGCGCGGATGTCGCCGTCGGAATCAACAGCCACTATCTGCCCCCCGCGCCCGCGCCACCAGTCGGCGAGCCGGCGGTAGCGCGGCGCGCAGATCTCCTCGAAGATGGACGGGGTTATGATCGGCCCGGTGCGGAAGGCGCAGTCCTCCCAGAACCAGAGCATGTCGAACTCGATCGCATCGGCCGCCTTGTCCAGGATCTGCAGCGCGAGTTCGAGCCGCGCGTCCATGATCTCCTCGATCATCTCGCGATCGGTGTGCAGCTTCACGCAGTAGTTCTCGAAGCCGAGTTCCATGCGCAGGCTGCCGACCATGCTGGCTGCTTCCAGGACCTTCACCAGGTCGGGATCGCTGAACTGCTGCACGATCTCGTCCCAGTCGTCCGGGTATCGGGCGTCGAGGTCGGGTTGGAAATCGTCCTTGATCCTGTCCCAGTCGGCGCGTTCCTGCAGAGCGCCCTCCAGGACGACGTGGCCCGATTCGGCGTAGTAGTCCTCTTGCTCCTGGTGCCAGACGGCCACGCGCCCCCACCGGTCGCGCCAGGCACGGCCATACCGCGTCATGGGCATTTGCTCCGGTTCGGGCGGCGGCAGGCCGGGGATGGGACCGAAGTCTATGCTGCGCATCAGCTTGCGCCGGTCGAATCCGAAGAACTCCTGCGCCGTGACACCGGCGGGCAGGCCCTCCCGGTGCCAGCTTTCCCGCGTCACAGGCCCCGGCAGCCCGTCGAAATGGGGGATGAAATCGGCGTCCTGGAACAGCGCGATCCGGCGGTAGCACTCGGCGACTGACATCATGGCAGGGGTTCCCGAAGAGGTGCCCGGGACCGGCCCAGTCTACGGCGAGCCCGGCCGGCCTTCAACGCCGAACGCGGTGCGCGTGGGTCCGGCGGCTGCGGCTGATTGGCGCCATTGATCCGATCCGGGGCGCTCGCGCCACAGAAGTCGCCCTCCGCCACTGTCCTGGGGCCCGGCCGAGGCCACGCACATGGCAGCCGCAATTCATGGTTGACAGGCGCGGCAGCGAGGTTACCATCGCATGGACGCCGTATGGCACATCGTGTGACGGCATATACCCCAGGGCCATCCATAAGGGGAGATCTGCTATGAACAAGCGAACCGCCGGATGGGCACTATCGGTGCTGGTCGCGCTGCTGACTGCGTGCAGCAGCGTCCCAACTTCACAGGAGAAGGGGCAGGCGGGCCCACTGCCGGGATTTCCGGAGGCGTCGCTCACGATCTTGCCCATAACGCTCAACGTCGTCGGCCCGATTGATAAGACGGCCCACCATCAGCGTTTTGCCGAAGCCTACCGGAGCGGCTTCCGGGAGAAGGGCGGTGAGTTCGCCCGCACCATCGGTTTGATCCTGGAGGAGAAGGGTTACGACAGGTGGGCCCTGGCCGACGCGTACTTCGAGTTCCCCACACCGGCCGGGCCGGGCGACGGAAGGGCGGCCGCCTTCGGCGAGTTTGTCAGGGAACTCGACCTGGAGACGGATTTCGCCCTCTGCACCCAGTTCACCCTGCACATCGAGAAGAGCTGGCAGGAAGTGTATTCGGTTATTGTGGACTCCGAGGGCGGCGTAGTGTGGGAGGACAGCCAGGGCTGGGGTGATCCTGCGTTCGACAGGGATGCCCCCGGGACTGAGTTCGGTTGCTGCGAACTGGTCGCGCGGCGCCTGGCATCTGTCATGGCCCTCGACGAGTTGCCGCAGACCGACCTGCCCGAGGATAAGGAGATGGAGCTTCGGGAGATGCGGGGCCGACAGCCCCCCGGTCAGGCGGAGCTGGAGGCGATGGAGCGCCGGCTGAAGACGATGAAGGAGGCCGGGGCCTCCGCTCGCGTTGTCGTCCATCCCACTCGAGTAGGCGGCGACCATGCGGACGCGAGCAGCGCCGGGCGCCTGGCGGAACTGCTCAACGAAGCCGACCTCTGCGCGGCCACCGCTGCGGAGACCGGCCCTGTTCTGGAAGGCGCCGGCTGGCCGAACGAGATGGCCGTCCTGTCCATCTTCGCACGCGCCGTGAGGCAGTATGTCCGGCAACACCCATCCGACAACGAGTACGTGCTGTTCGCCGACTACTGGTTCCGACCGGACGGCCGGGCGGCACATGCCGTCCACTTCGTGGTCTGTGACCGGGCCGGGGACTGGGTAATCATGGATCTGCAGAACTCGCACTGCGAGGACTTCCAGCGGATTCGGCCGAAGACGGTGGCGGACTGCGACCGGCTCGTGGTGGAGCGACTGGAAAGCCTGCTGCGCTGACAGCTCTGGTGGGCGCCGCACACGTCCGTGCCGGGGCCTCTCGGAGATGCACCGGAACACGCCGCCGGCCTGTTGAGAGCCGTGGCTCCCGCGGTTTGACCGGCAGCGCGCGGCGGCCTACAATCCGGCACGGTGCGTGGCCGGCGCTTCCTCTGCGTGTCTCCACCCGATGATGTCAGCATAGCACCAGGGGTCCGGCCGGAAACTGGATCTGGCCGCGTTGGGAGCGTCGCGGTGCCATATGCAAGGAGGCGCGACGATGGTGATGCGTTCGAGCATCCCGGAGGAGCTCCGACGCCGCAGATGGCCCCGCCACGCCCCAACCCTTTGGGCCGGCGCCATTTGCGACGCATCTCTGCGTTGCTCGGCCTTGAAGTGCCTCAGGGGCACGCCTGCGCCCTCGCGCCTTGACCTACGCCGAAATGGCGGCGGCGCGGCCGAGCCCAGTTTCCGGCCGGACCCCTAGGCGTGCGCGCGGACGCCGGCGCCCACGGTAGTCTGTGAGGAGTTGTGCCCTGTGCGAGTGATACTGGCCGGTTGCGCCGTCCTGCTCGGACTGGTGATGTGCGGGTTGGGCTACCGGGCGGCCACCGACTCGGAGGCCCCACGAGCCCTGCAGGTATTCTGCGGCGCGGGCCTTATGCATCCCATGGAGGAGATGCGACAGCAGTTCGAGGCCGACAGCGGCGCGCCGGTCCGGGCGTCCTACGGCGGGTCGGGCGTGCTGATGGGCAGGCTCGGCAGCGGGCGGCCGTGCGACGTGTTCATCCCCGGTGCGGCCAGGGTGGTTGATGATGCCGCTCGAAGGGGCTGGGTGGAGCCGGGCACTCGCCTGGACCTTGTCCTGCACGTTCCGGTGATCGCCGTATCGCGAAGCGTGGCGGAGGCAGTCGGCGGGCTGGAGGACCTGGGGCGCCCGGGCCTCCGCGTGGGGCTGGGCGCCCCAAGGGCATGTGCGATCGGGGAAGCGGCTGAGCGCATACTCGAGCAGAACGGGCTCCGCGAGAAGGTCCGCCCCAACGTGTGCGTCCGGGCGTCCACTGTGAACCAACTCCTGCTCTACCTGGCGACGGAGCATATAGACGCCGCCATCATCTGGGAGGACATGCTCCACCTGCCCGAAGCGGCCGGCAAGGTGCATTCGGTCCGCATCCCCCCTTCGAGGAATTCGGTGAGCACCATCGCCGCGGCGCGGGGCAGCAGGGCCGAGAGTCCCCAGCAGGCGGCCGCGTTCATCCGCTTCCTGGCTTCGGCCTCGGCGCGACAGGTCTGGAAGAGATGGGGGTTCACGCCTTGCGACGAGTAGACGGCCCGAAGCTGCTGCTCCTCTTCCTGACGTGGGCCATGGCGGCGATCGTGGTGTTCGCCCTGGGGAGCATAGTCCTCACTCCCTCGCCGGCGGGCCTCGTCAAGGCGCTCCTGTCGCGGGAGATGGCCTATGCACTGACGTTCACGGTCGCCACGGCGCTGCTGTCCACGGCGCTCGTCATGGTCCTGGTCATCCCGGTCGCATACACGCTTTCCCGCGTCCGCTTCCGGGGCAGCCGGTTGGTTCGCACGGTTCTGTATCTGCCCATGGCGCTGCCGCAGATCGTGCTGGGGTTGTGCCTGCTGCTGCTGTTCGGCGCGCCACCCGTCGCGCAGGCCCTCCGCGCGCTGGGCGTCGAAGTCGTCTTCACCCGCGCCGGCGTCGTGGTGGCGCAGACCTTCATAGCATTCCCCTACGCGCTGCGCGTGTTAAAGGCGACGTTCGATTCCATTGATCCCCGCCTGGAGTTCGTGTCCAGAAGCCTCGGTTGCTCGCGACTGGAGACGTTCCGGCGGGTGTCCCTTCCACTGGCCAGAACGGGCTTGCTCGCATCGGGGGCGATTGCGTTCGCCCGGTGCGTAGGGGCCTTCGGCAGCGTGCTGGTCCTGGCGGGCGGGATGCGCATGAATACGGAGACCTTGCCGATAGCAATCCACCTCAGCCTGGCATACGGCAACCTGGAGATGGCGATGGCAGCCGGGCTGCTTCTGATCGTTCTCTCCTCGATTGGCATCTACTCGGTCGAGTTGATGGGGGGGCGCCCGTGAGCTTCCTCACCGCCAGCGACCTGTGCGTGAGCGTGGGTGGCTTCGCCATGCGGGACGTGTCCTTTGAGCTTTCACGCGGCGAGTACCTCAGCGTCATCGGCCCGTCGGGCGTGGGCAAGTCCGTGCTGCTCGGGGCGATCGCGGGGTTCCACCGGCTGGAGCGTGGAAGTCTCGTAGTCGGCGGGCAGGAGGTATCCTCGGCGGCTCCGGAAGCGCGCGACGTCGGCATTGTGTATCAGGACTACGCCCTTTTCCCCCACCTGACGGTCGGCGACAACATCGCATACGGGCTGCGGCACAGGTTGCGCGAACGGGCGGCGCGGCGCACGCGGGTTGAGGAGATGGCCGACGCCCTGGGGCTGCGCGGGATGCTTCGCAAGAAGCCCCAGGCGCTCTCGGGAGGCGAGAAGCAGCGGACGGCGCTTGCGCGGGCCCTGGTGATCCGCCCGCGACTGCTGCTGATGGATGAGCCCTTCTCGTCTCTGGATCCGCCGGCCACGCGCGCCCTGCGCAAGCTCGTGGGCCGTCTGGTGCGCAGATTCGGGATTACCGTCCTCCACGTGGCGCATGACCTGGAAGACGTATGGGCACTTGCGGACAGCGTCCTGCTCCTGCAGGATGGTACGGTCGGGGCTTGTGGCCCGGTGAACGACGTCACGCAGCCGCCCGCCGTGCCCTTTCTGCGCCGTGTCGAAGGGCTGCGCCTGGTCCGCGGGACCGTTGTGGAAAGGCGGGAGGGCGTTTCCTTCGTCCAGGCGGCGGGCCTCCGTCTGGCCACGTCCGATCGGGCCGACGTGGGCCAGAAGGTGCGCCTGGTGCTTCGTCCCCAGGACGTGACCCTCTACACCGAAAGGCCCGCCGGCGCCTCGGCCCGAAACGTGCTGCGCGGCCGCGTCACGCGCGTGCACAGCATGGGCGAAGCAGCGCTGATCGGTCTGCGCAGCGGGGAACTGGAGTTCAACGCGTTCCTCACAGCCAACGCGGTCCAGAGCCTGTCGCTGGCGGCCGGCGACGCGGTGTTCGCGACGATCAAGGCCGTGCATCTGAGTATGCCATAGCCCCCCAGGGTGAAGGACATGATGCGCAAGGTCGCTCTGGAGAACGCCGTGGGACTGCCCCTCGGCCATGACATCACCGAGGTGAACCCGGAGGAGGGCACGAAGCTCTGCGCGTTCAGACGCGGCCACGTCGTGACCGAGCAGGACCTGGAGCGGCTGCGCCGGCTGGGCAAACACGCGGTCTACATCTGGGAGGAGAGCGGCGACGAACTCCACGAAGACGAGGCGGCCAGGACGGTCGCCCCGCTGGCGGCGGGCCGGAACATACGGTTCGACGAGGAGCCGACCGAAGGCAAGATCGGTTTCTACGCCGACTGTGCGGGTCTGTTCATCGTGGACGTCGAACGCCTGCATCGCATCAACGCTCTGGAAGTGCCCTCGCTGCCGACCATCCATACCAACTACCCGGTGACCGAAGGCAAGCTGGTGGCTGCGTTCCGGATCATCCCCCTCACCTGCGACCGCTCCGGGATCGAAGAGGTCCGCTCCATCCTTGCCGAGCCGCTGTTCCGCGTGGCGCCCTACGTTCTGGAGAGCGCGGGGATAGTGGTCACCGGCACCGAGGTCTACGAGGGCCGTGTCGCGGATGGGTTCACTGACAGGCTCACCAGCAAGCTGGAGCAGTTCGGAGTCCGGGTCACCGAGACGACGATACTGCCGGACGTGCGAGAGAGGATCAGCGCGGCCGTCGAGGAGTTCAGCGAGACCTGCGACATCGTGTTCGTGACCGGCGGCACCTCGGTGGATCCCGACGACGTAACGACGCAAGCGTTGAGCGACGCAGGAGTGCGCTGCGAGGTGAAGGGAGGGCCGATCCAGCCGGGCAACAACTTCACCATCGGCTACCGGGCCGACGTGGCTGTCTGCGCCGTTCCTGCGGCGGCACTGCACTACAAGGCGACGGCGCTGGACGTCTACCTGCCCCGCCTGCTGGCCGGGCAGAGGATCCCCCGGGAGGAGATCCTGCGGGCCGGACACGGCGGCCTGTGCCATTTCTGCAAGGTGTGCACCTTCCCGTGCTGTCCGTTCGGTGTGACGGGCTGACAACTCCCATCGGACCATAGCCATGCTGAGCTTCCAGGACGCGAAGCGCACCATACTTGAGGCGGTGCCCGAGCCGGGCAGCGAAACCGTTGCGCTCAGGCGGGCGCTGGGCCGTGTGCTGGCCCGGGGCCTGAGCGTGCCGCGCGACTACCCCGACACGCGTCGCAGTGCGGTTGACGGCTACGCGGTGCGGTTCGACGGCGGCACGTCCTTCCGGCCGGTCGGCGAAGTGGTCGCGGGACAGATACCCGAGGGCCGGCTCGAACCGGGTGAGTGCGTCGCCGTGATGACCGGCGGCACAGTGCCCGACGGAGCGGACTGCGTGGTCATGGTGGAGGACTGCGAGGAGGCGGCCGGGCTCGTGTCGGTGAACGTTCCACTCCGGGCGGGAGCCCTGATCAACGAGCCCGGCAGTGAAGCGGCGGGCGGCGAGCCCCTGCTCCGTCGGGGCGCGCGCCTGACGCAGGCCCGCTACGCCGCGCTGTTCTACGCGGGCATCCCGCAGGTCCCGGTCTATGAGCCGCCGAGCGTGGGCGTGTTGATCACGGGACAGGAGCTGCGCGAAGTGGAGGACGGGCCGGCTCCGGGGAAGGCCTTCAACACGAACCGCTACATTCTCGAAGCCTCCCTCCACGCCGTCGGCACGCCGTGTTCGCTCGAAAGACAGGCGCCGGACGATGAAGACGCCATGCGGCAGGCCCTGGACGAACTGTCGGAGCACTGCGCGTTCGTCGTGAGTTCCGGCGCGGTCTCGATGGGCAGATACGACTACGTGAAGAAGATATTCCGCGAGTCGGGCTTCTCGCTGCTGGTCGAGGGGACCAGGATCAAACCCGGCAGCCCGTTGATGGTGGCCGAAAGAGACGGGAAGCTCTTCTTCGGCATGCCGGGCTATCCCGCGGCGTTCTTGACCAACGCGCTGCTCTATCTTGTGCCGGCGCTCAAGAAGGCGTCAGGGCGGAGCGATTACGACCACCGGCCGATCAGCGCGACGCTGAAGACGCCGCTGCACGCGCGCCGCGGCCGCATGGATGCGGCCAGGGCGTGTCTCGAGCTGGAAGACGGCGAGTGGTTTGCCTCCGACCCCGGCTCTCAGAGAACGTCTCATTTCCTCAACTTCGCCCGTGTGAACGGGCTTGTCCTGGTACCCGAATCGGCCGGCGACCTGCCGGCGGGCTCCCCGGTGAAGGCGTTGTCCTTCGACCTGGAGCTGACCTGACGGCCCGCCGGGAGCGTGCGCTCAGAAGGCGTTAGCTTCGCTTACTACAGGAGCACGGCGACGTGACGTACGAATCCGCCATGCGAAGGATGAAGGCCTGCCTGACCGAAGCCGGTCAGCGCGGCGATCTGCTGGACACGGTGGTCGAGGTGCGCGCCCGGCCGCTGACCGCGGAGGAGGTGATCGGCAACCCCGAACACGAGGACTACCCCCTGGTGGTCGGTCGCGAGCGGATGATGGAAGCGACCGTGCGCGGGAACCGGGGACACGCCTTCACCGACATGTATGGGCACTGGCAGGGCGAACTGCGCGAGGTATGCGGGATCGAGCCGGTCAACAACTACCGCCGCGCGATCATCGTGGCGACGCTCAACAGCGTCATGCGCTTCACGGGGGACGCCGCCGACACGGTCCACTGCAAGGACAGCGGCCCGGTCCGCTGCGCCGAAGCGCTCCCCGGCTACGTGGAGTCCGAGGGGCTGAAGCCGCCCTTTGCCCTGATCGGCTATCAGCCGCGCTTTGCGGAGGCGCTGTCGGCACTGGGCGAGTTGCGCATCGCGGACATGGACGCACAGCACATCGGCCGGGTGCGGGCCGGGGCGAAGGTGCTGCCGCCGGAAAGGGCCGACAAGGCGCTGGCAGGCGCCGGCTGCGCGTTCGTGACGGGTTCAACCATAGTCAACGGGACGATCCACCGGTTCCTCGATCTCGACATCCCGACGGTCTTCTACGGTGTGACCGTCGCGGGCGGCGCGCAACTGCTCGGCCTGAAACGCTACTGCCCGGCAAGCGCCTGACACAACCCAAGGGGCCGGGCTGCGCGCTATCGCCCGGGGGACTCAGGCCGCGTCCAGAACTCCCGCAACGCCGGCGGGGCGAGCGGCTCCGCAACTCGTGCCCCGGCCAGAGCGTCCCGCAACGACCACACACCGCGCAGCGCAGCACCCTCCAGATGGGGCCGGCAGGTCGGTTCATAGACCGCAAACAGCGGCTCGCAGGGAGCTTCCGACCCGCGGCGAGGCATCACGGCGTCCTTCCCGAGGGCGATCTGCGAGAGCAGCCACTCAACGGCCGACGCGTCGGCGGGGAGCAGGTCGGGGGAGAGCACCACCCATCTGGCGTCCGGCCGCCAGCGGGTCGCGCTCAGCAGATGGGCGACGGGGCCCTTCGCGCCGGGCGCGCCTTCCATGCGGGGCACCTCCGCAAGCTCGGCGGGCAATGGTCCGTCGGTGGCTGCGAACACGCGTTCCGTGTGTGGTGCGAGTGCGCCGATGAGCCGCTTCATGACCGATTGACCGGCTGGAGAGCCCGGCCGAGACGCCGGCGCGCCCATCAAGATCAGCCCCACTGCGGGAAGCTCCCGGTGCGCGCGTTCCAGGTACTCCCACACCGCCGACTCGGCCGCGTCAACCTGCTCCGCCACGTCGGTCACGGTCAGTAAGACGCCTTCAGCGCAGGCCTCTTCAGAGGCGCCCACCCATATGCGCGGGAGGTCAGAGCCACGGTATCCTTCCGCGAAACAGACGTCGCAACCCGCCGCGACCCGCCGCACGGCTTCCGGCAGCGGCATGTCGGGGACGTGGCAACGGGCGAATGCTTCGGAGGGGCCGGCCGCGAGCACGTCCGCGCCGGCGCGGAAGAGCCGGTCCGAATCCTTGCCGGCCGTGTCCGCTTCGATGCGGTGGGTGCAGTGCTTGACGACTGCCACGCGCAGGCCCCTTTCGATCAGCCGCGCGGTCAGGCGCTCGATCAGGGAGGTCTTCCCGCTGCCGCTATGCCCGCTGACGGCAATCACTGGCGTATGGAAGCGCTGCGTGGCCATGGCCGTTGCTCGATGGGATGCGTGGTTCGGGCGCCCGGACTGACGGACGTCACCAGGCCTCCGGGAAGGCGGCGTTCGCGAACATGGCCTCGACACGTGCCTTGTGCCCGCGTTCGACGTCGGCCAGCTTCAGCAGCAGCTCGCGCTCGGGGCCTTCCGGGTAGAGTTCGGCCCAGCTCTCGTACAGTTCGACGGCGAGCTTCTCTTTCCTGGCGGCCAGCAGGAACGCGTCCTGTGGCGTCATGTCGGGACTGAACTCCGGGGTGCCGAACTTCTCCACCAGCGAACCGGCCGGCGGCGGCTCGTCCGGCAGCGATCGGGCCCCGCTCTGGAACTCCTCGATAGCCCGCTTGTGCTCCTGCTCATCGCGCGCAAGCCCCTGGAGCACCTCACGCGTTTCCGGGTCGGTGACCTTCTCGGCGGCCCTGCGGTAGAACGCGGCGGCCGCCTCCTCGTTCCCGATGGCCCTGGCCATGATCTCCGGCATCTCCGACGCCGCCGGGCCTTCGGCCTGGCTGCGGGCCGCCAATATGCCGTCCAGGCGCTCCACCAGCGCCTCAGCGTTGATGGGCAGATCGAAGAGCGCCTCTACCCCCAGCGCCTCCGCCGAACCGAACGTCCGGTCCCAGCCGGAGTGGTCGAAGTCGGTGGCCAGGACAACCGGCGTGTCCGGCTCGGCGCGGTTCGGCATGACCTGGTCCAGCGCATCGGCAGCGTCTGCGCCCTTCACGGCCAGCACGATGGCGGCCACGCCTTCCCGGTCTGCGTCCGCCGGTTCGGTGGAGGTGACCACCTCGTAGCCCGCCGCCCGGAGCGCCTGCTCGGCGGCCGCACACGCGTCGCCGACGGCATCAATCAGCAGCACTGTGGACATGTTCCGCTTCCCCCTGTGTTGGCGCGTCGACAGCCTCGGCCCTCTCGACCCGCGCGGCGCAGGCCTTGTACTCGCCCGTGCGCGTGACGTTGTCGAAGGCATCGTTGGTCAGACGGTTGGTGGCCGTCTCGACGAAGTGGAACGGCATCCAGAGCGCGCCCGGGCGGACCTTGTCCCCCACCATGGCGCGGACGGCAACCGAGCCCCGGCGCGTTGTGACCCGTGCCGCGCCCCCGTCGGCTATGCCCAGACGCTCGGCGTCCTCGCGGTTCATCTCGACGAAGTTCTCGTTCTGCTTCTGGGTGATGGTCGGGTTCTTCCGCGACATGTTGCCGATGTTGTAGTTGTAGAGCGTGCGGCCCGTCGAGAGCACAAACGGATACTCCTCGTCCGGGACCTCCGCCGGCGGACGGAACTTGATCACGTGCAGCAACCCCTTGCCGCGGGCGAAGCGGCCCTCGTGCAGGAACATGGTGCCGGGGTGGTCCTCGGTCGGGCAGGGCCACTGGAGCCCGACCTCGTCTATGCGCTCGAATGACATGCCGCCGTAGCTCGGGGTCAGGCTGGCCATCTCGTCGAAGACTTCCGAGGCGCTCTCATACTGCATCGGGTATCCCATGGCGGTGGAGACGTCGCAGATGATCTGCCAGTCGGGTCGCGCCTCACCGGGCGCATCGAGCGCCTTGCGTATGCGCTGGACGCGCCTCTCGCTGTTGGTGAAGGTGCCGTTCTTCTCCGCGAAGCAGGCGGCGGGCAGGATGACGTCGGCGAACTTCGCCGTCTCCGACATGAAGATCTCCTGCACGAGCAGGAACTCCAGCTTCT
>JAWOCH010000150.1:0-8931 GCA_046483865.1 Candidatus Brocadiia bacterium
TCCTGCTGCCCATGCTGCTGGCGCACGCCGAGAAGCAGGACGACGTGACGCTGGCCCGCCGCCTGCGCGCCGTGTGGCAAGGACTGCCCCGACGGCCGGACAACACCGTGACTCGACGCATGGAGCAGGTCATCTTCCAGAACGCCGACCAGGCGCGGAGCATAATCTGCTCGGCCCGACGACAGCAGGGCCTGCACCAGCTCTACCGCGACTGCTGCCGCACCGAGCGGGGCTGCGAACGGTGCGTCGTGTATCTGGCGCACCGGGCGGGGGAGAACCTGGTGGGGGTGTGAGGCGGGCACCCCGGGGCCACAAACCCCGGCCCTACCGGGCAGGTGGAGGGCGGCCGCGCGGAAGCGTGGCCCTCCAGGGGGTCCCGCCTTCGGCGGGACAGAACAGGCGAGAAGGAGAGCAGTGGAACAGGTGGCAACGGCAACGACTCCGCCCGGCGGACGGGCTCCGTGACGTGCCGTTGGAGGGACGCGCTTCTGCGCGTCCGCCTGCCCCGGCCACGCGGAAGCGCGGCGCTCCAGGTCTCGCCTCCGGCGGTACTACGCCGGCCGGAACCCAACTGGCTCCTCCGGGCAGACTTCCCCGCGCAGCACGCGGCGGTAGACCTCCAGCGTCTGCGATGTGAGAGCCTCCGGGTTGAACTGCTCCTCCACACGCCGCCGCCCCCGCTGGGCCATCTGTTGGGCCTGTTCGGGATGTCGGGCCAGTTGCAGGACGCCCTCGGCCAGGGCCCGCGGGCTGCGCGTGGGGACCACGATGCCTGTCTTGACGGGCAGCACGGCCTCACGCACCCCCCCTGCGTCCGTCGCCACGATGGGACAGCCGCCTGCGGCCACCTCCAGAAGGGTGCTGCACAGGCCCTCCTCAGAACTGCTCAGGGCGAACACGTCGAACAGGCCAATCAGCTCGGGCACGTCGCGACGGTAACCCGTCATCACGAGCCGCTCACTCATGTGCAGGCTGTTCGCCTTGTCCAGTATCTGGTCGCGCAACGGTCCGTCACCCACAATGACCAGCCAGGTCTCGGGTATCTCGTCACGCACCCGCCGGGCCGCTTCCAGCAAAGTGCGGTGGTCCTTGTGGCCGACCAGGGCGGCGATGTTGCCCACCAGGAAGGCGTCCTCGGGTATGCCGAGGCTTTCCCGCAGGTCCGGCGCTGGATCCACGTCGGTGAACCGCGCCGGGTCCGTCACGCTACGCACCACGAACACACGCCACTCCGGCACGCCGGCCTCCAGCAGCGTCTGCTTGACCCGGTTGCTTATGGCCACATATGCGTCCACGCCGAAGCGGTATTTGAGCCGCCCCAGCCCGAACAGCCCCCGGCCGACGGGGAACTCGATGCGCCGGTGGGCCACCACCTTTGCCCCGGCCCAGAAGAGCCGCGAGGCGAGTTGGGCCAGCATCTGCGCGTGGGCGGTGTGGGAGTGGAGGATGTTGTACTCCCCCCGCCGGGCCAGCCGCGCGATGCGCCGCGCAGCGCCCAGGTCAGCCTCCCCCTTCATGCGCATCTGATGGGTTGAGATACCGGCCTCCGCCAGGCGCTCGACGCCCGCCGCATCGGGTCGCACGACGGCCGCCGTGCGGTATCCGCGTTGCTTCAGGCCGCGGGCGAGGTAGAGCATCTGCTGCTCTCCCCCGCGCCAGCCCTCCTGCTCGTCAACGTGGAGCACCCGCGGCTCTGTGTCCGGCCCGTGCATGGCAGGCTGTCTCAATTCGAAGGGGGTAGGCGCGGCGTCCCGCCGCGCGTGGAGGGACGCGCTCTGTCAGGTCCGCGCGGCAGTGCGCGGGACGGCGGCCACGAGCCTGCTCCGCCGAAGCAGCCGCTTCGGCTGGGAAGGCCGGGCGGAGCGTGGCCCTCCATCGTCCGCAATCGTCGCCCTCTCAGTGGCGGAAGTGGCGTGCGTGGGTGAACGCCATGGCAATGCCGGCCTCGTCGGCCGCCTCTATGACGGCCTGATCCTCATCCGCATCGCCGGGCTGGACGATGGCCGCGACTCCGGCCGCGGCGGCCATCTGAACCGCTTCCGGCTCTGTCACGGCGCCGTCACTGGCAAGCACGGCGCCCCGGGCCCGCGCACCGGCCAGGTCAAGAGCCAGCCGCACGGCGCCCATACGCGAGGGCTGGCCGGCGCCGACCGCCACCAGCGTGCTCTCCAGGGCCAGAGCGACGGCGTTGCTTCTCGCGTGCTTGCAGCAGAGCCAGGCAAACCGCGCATCATCCATTCGCTCGGAGGGCACGGCCGTCTCGGTGACCGCCTCCAGCGCCTGGGGCTCGAATCCCAGCAGGTCGCGATCCTGCACGATCATGCCGCCGACAATGCGGCGCATGTCACGCGCCTGCTCGTCCACCGAACACCAGTCCGGCGGCTGCGTGCGGAGCACGCGCGTCTGCGCAGTCCACTCGCCGGCCCGACGAAGGGCCTCAAGCGCATCGCCCTCGAAGCCGGGGGCGGCCAGCAGCTCGATGCTCGGAGCGGGCTCCTGCTGATCTGCCAGCACCCGGGCTGTGGGCGGATCAAAGGCCCGGTTCAGCACGGCGACAGCGCCCGGCAAGGCCTGCGGGTCCGTGGTGCAGGCGCGTTCCCACGCCTCCCGCAGTCCGGAGCCCGTCGCCGCGCCGCAGATGGCCGCGTTCCTGATGAACACAACCGCCGGGCGGCCGAACTCCCGCACCAGTTCCAGCCCCATGTCCAGATCCAGCACGTTCGTGAAGGACAGCTCCGGGCCGGCCAACTGCTCGGCGTTCACCACGGAGCACTCGGCCACCCGGCGCTCGGCGTAGAGGGCGGCCCGTTGGTGGGGGTTCTCCCCGTAGCGCAGGTCTTGCTTCTTGACAAGCTCGACAGCCAGCCGCTCCAGCCCGGTGCCCTCCTGGCCGTGGATGCCGGCCAGATAGTCGGCGATCGCCGTGTCGTAATGCGCCGTGTGCCGGAACGCCATGCGCGCCAGCCGGAAGTGCGTCTCCTGGGAAAGCCGCCCGTTGTTGGCTCCCAACTCGTCGGCAATGGCGCCGTAGTCCTGCGGGTTGGTGACCACGGCCACGTGGGTGTAGTTCTTCGCCGCCGAACGCAGCAACGCCGGCGCGGCGACGTCTATATCCTCGACGGCCCGCATGAGTTCCTGCGCCGGGTCGGACACCAGATCCACGAACGGGAACAGGTTGGCCACCACCATGTCTATGGTGCGGATGCCGAGCCGGTGCAGTTCCGCCAGGGCCTGTTCGTCTTCCCGGCTGGCCAGCACGCCGCCGTGCACCTTGGGGTGCAGCGTGCGCAGCCCGCCGCCGACGATCTCCGGGAAGCCGGTGTAGTCGCTGACGTCGGTGGCCTCGATGCCCTTATCGCGCAGGAGGCGTGCTGTGCCACCGGTGGCGAGAATGTCTATGTCGAGGTCGGCGAGCCGGCGGGCGAACTCCGGTATGCCCGTCTTGTCGGCAACGCTAATCAGGGCCGTTCCGATCTTGGCCATTGCCCTATCTCCCGTAGCTCCGAGCGCCGGTCAGGACTGTGTGTCGGGGAACTGCTTCGCGCGACGCTCCCGGCCCACGGTCGTCCGCTCACCGTGGCCGGGCCATACCACCGTCTCCTCCGGCAGCACAAGTGTCTTATCACGGATGGAGGAGACCAGGGCCGACCAGTCGCCGCCGGGGAAGTCCGTCCTGCCCACCCCGTCGCGGAACAACAGGTCGCCGCAGAACAACTGCGGCGGCTCCTGTTCGCGCGCCAGCAGGGAGATGGCACCGGGGGTGTGCCCCGGCGTCTCGATGACCTCGAGGGTCACCTGCCCGCACTCCAGCCGGTCGCCCTCGTGCAGGCGCCGGTCCGGCTCGGCGCCGCCCGCGCGGAGCCCGAAGGCCGCCGACAGGTTCGCCTGCTCGTCGGCCAGTCTCTCGGCGTCCCCGGCGCCGATGCACAGTTCGGCGTCGGGGAATTCCCGCTTCAGCCCCTCGTTGCCGCCGACGTGGTCTGCGTGAGCGTGGGTGTTCACAATGAAGAGCACTTCCATGGCCTCGTCGCGGCAGCGCTGCGCAATGCGCTCGGGCTCCGCCCCGGGGTCAATAACGGCGCCGCTGCCCGACTCCTCGTCCACGACAAGGTAGGCATTGGTGGCGAGTGGGCCGACCTGGAGGCTGATGACCTTCACGCCTCTAACTCCGCGGAGAGGAACTGGTCCACCACGCGCTCCACGTCGCAGGGCCTGGACTCCTGTTGCCATGCGGTGGGCATGCCGAGCACACGCATCTCCTTGGCGGGGTCCTCTTCGGGATCACTGGCGTGGGCGCGGTTCTGCAGCACGTTCTGGCCATAGACTTCGCGCAGCTCTTTGAGCCGTTTCCGAATGACCGAAAGAGCGTCCGTCCCGCTGTAGAGCAGCGCCATGCAGCGGCGCTCCTCACCCGGGTCCAGGGGCTGTCCGGTCACCGGGTCCTTGCCGGTCATATAGCGGATCAACTCGTCGAACTCGGCCTGCGCGTGTTCGTCCTTCAGATCGTCGGCCAGTGCATCGTACAGGGCATCCGGCGGGTCCAGGTCATCGAGTCGCCCCTCCAGTTCCCGGTAGATAAGCCGCACGATCGGGGGCTTGACCTGTCCGGGCCCCGGCTCGGGGCAGAACAGCTCCTCCGCCCGGCGGGCCGCCTCCAGGGCGTGTTTCGGCTGGAAGGCCTGCGCTGGATCCGCAGCCATGCGCTCGACGGCCTGCTCGGCCAACATGCGGGCGCGGCGGGTGATGCTGCGGGCACGGCGGGCGACCATGCCCCTGAGCTGCTCGCGGAACTGAGGCAGCTTCAGGCTGTAGAACTCCTTGGCCCGTTCCACGTCCAGCTCCAGCACTTTCATGGCCGTCACGAACATGCCCGCCCGGCTGAAGAAGTCCATCAGGTTGCCCGGCAGGGGATTGCGGTGGTGCAGGCTCTCCGGTTTGAGCACCACCAGCGAGCTTTCCATCTCCTCCGGCGCCACGCCTTCCAGGGCGCCGAGTACAAACCCCCCGTCGCTGTATGCCGCATCCCGGAACAGCCGCAGGTGTGCCCTATTCATCTCGGAGGTCGTAGCGGTCAGCACTGCCGGCTCAAAGAAGTCGTTCCGTGGCTCCGTCAGTTCAGCATCGTTGAGCCGTTCGTACTTGTCGAGCAGCGCGAGCCGGCGCTCGTAATCCGGATTGCCCGCCAGGGCATGCTGGTCCTCCCGGAAGTAGTCGCCAAAGGTCCCGCGCACGTCGTCCCCCCGCACGTCCGGGCTGATGTGGCCCACGGCGTCGGTAATCTCCTGCAGGGCGTTCGGCCCCTGGAAGATCAGCACGGCGAGCCGGTTGGAGATGCCGCGCACATTCGGCCGGCCGAAGTTGTCGATGACGTAGTCAATCAACAGTTTCTGGTAGCGCAGGGGCACGCGACGCTCTTCGGGATCGTAGATGGCGTCGCAGTAGCGCTCGATGAAGTCCCCGCCCGGTGTGGGGGCATACATACGGGCAGCGACCAGGCGGACGTTGGTCCACAGGAGCCGGGCCAGGATGCCTCCCGTGCGGCTCTTGTGCAAGCTGTATGGTGTGACGAGCGCGTAAGCCAGTTCTTCGGCATCTGCCATGCTGCCAACCCAGAAAGGCGGCCCGGTGAGCCCGCGGCGACCCCTTCGCCGACCGGGACAGGCACTATACCAGACCCCCCCACGGTCGCGCAAGGATGCCCATTGCCGCCCGGCGCAGCGGTGTGTTATACTCCGCGACGTTCGACGCCTGCACCGGAGGAGATCCCATGGAGAGAGCATTCCCACTGGTCAGCGAGAGACTGCCCCGCTTCTTCCACGGCGGCGACTACAACCCCGAGCAGTGGTCGCCCGAGGTGTGGGAGGAGGACATGCGGCTGATGAAGCTGGCCAACGTCAACGTGGCCACCGTGGGCGTGTTCAGTTGGGTCAGCCTCCAGCCGGCGCCCGAGGAATTCACGTTCGACTGGCTGGACACCATCATGGACATGCTGGCCGAGAACGACTTGTTCGCCGTTCTGGCCACCCCCACCGCCGCTCATCCCGCGTGGCTAAGCCAGCTACACCCCGACGTGCTGCGCTCCGACCAGCGGGGGGAGCGGAGGCATCACGGCTGGCGTGTCAACTTCTGCCCGAACTCGACGGCCTACCGCGAGGCATGTCGGCGGATTGACCGCGAATTGGCCGAACGGTATCGCGACCACGAGGCCCTGCTACTGTGGCATGTGTCCAACGAGTTCGCCGGCTCCTGCTACTGCGAGAACTGCGCGGAAGCGTTCCGCGACTGGCTCCGCGACAAGTACGGCGACCTGGACGAGCTGAACGAGAAGTGGTACACGGCGTTCTGGAGCCACACCTACACCGACTGGGCCCAGGTCGAGCCGCCCTACGCCAACGGCGAGCAGAGCATACCCGCCCTGAACCTGGACTATCGCCGCTTCCAGGACGAGTCGGTGCGCCAGTGCTTCATGAATGAGACCGAAGTGCTGCGCGAGGTGACCCCCGACGTGCCACTCACCACCAACCTGATGGGCACCCACCAGTCGCTGGACTACCACAAGTGGGCCGAGCACATGGACGTGGTATCCTGGGACTGCTATCCCAGCGTGCGCGGAGAGCCCTCGTTCACAGCGTTCTGCCACGACCTGATGTACGGGCTGAAGCGGCGCCCGTTCCTGCTGATGGAGCAGACGCCCAGCTCGCAGAACTGGCAGGAAGTCAACGCTCTGAAACGCCCCGGCCAGATGCGCCTGTGGAGCTACATGGCCGTGGCCCACGGGGCGGATTCGGTGATGTACTTCCAGTGGCGCCGGGGCCGGGGCGGCCAGGAGAAGCTGCACGGCGCCGTGGTCGAGCACGCCGGACACGAGGACAGCCGCGTGTTCCGCGACGTGAGTGACCTGGGCCAGGAGCTGGACGAACTGGGCGACGACATACTGGGGGCGGGCGTCGAGTCGCAGATCGCCCTCATCTTCGACTGGGAGAACCGCTGGATCCTGGACACGACGTCCGGACCGATGCGCGACAAACGCTACGTCGAGACCGTGGCCAAGCATCACCGCGCCCTGTGGCAGCGCAACGTGCCGGTGCACGTGGTGGACGTGGACTGCGACCTGTCTGACTACGACGTGGTGATCGCCCCGTTCCTCTACAGCGTGCCGCGGGGCTGGGCGAGCCGGGTGGAGGAGTTCGTCCGTGAAGGCGGGCGGTTCGTGGCCACCGCCATGGCCGGATGGGTGGACGAGTACGACCTGGCCTACCTGGGCGGCTATCCGGGACCGCTGCGCGAGCTGCTGGGCGTGTGGGTGGAGGAGATAGACGCGCTGTTTGAGGATCAGACCAACACCATCCTGATGAAGCGTTCGTTCGGTCCCTGCCGGGGCGAGTATCAGTGCAAGCGCATGTGTGAGCTGATGCACGCCGAGAAGGCCACCGTGCTGGCCACCTACGGAGGGGACTTCTACGCCGGCTGGCCGGTGGTGACCGAGAACGAATGGGGCGAGGGATTCGCCTATTACATCGGCACGGACCCGGAGACGGACTTCCTGGAGCACTTCTACCGGACGCTGTGCATGGATTGCGGCGTGCAGCCGGAGCTGGAGGCGGCGCCGGGGGTCGAGATACGCCGCCGCTCCCACCCGGATCGCACGTTCATCTTTCTGCTGAACCACGACGAGGAAGTGGCCTACGTCGAGCTGGGCGAGGAAGAGTACCGCGACATGCTCACCGGCCAGACCTACAGCGGCAGCCTGCCGCTGCGGGGCATGGACGTGCGCATACTGGAGAAGCCCGACGCAGAACCGGAGGATACAGTCCTGTGACCAGCGCACTGGTAACCGGCGGCGCAGGGTTCATCGGCTCTCACCTGGCCGAGAAGCTCCTGGCCGAGGGGCAGGAGGTCTATGTCCTGGACGACCTGTCCACCGGTTCCATCAGGAATCTGGACGCCGTGCGCGACAACCCCCGTCTGCACGTGCATCTGGACGACCTGGCCAACGAGCAGTTGCTCATGGAGCTGGTCGATCGGGCCGACGTCGTCTACCACCTGGCGGCGGCGGTTGGCGTTCGGCTGATCGTCGAGGATCCGGTCCGCACGATTGAGACGAACATCCACGGCACCGAGCTGCTGCTGACCCACTGCGCCAAGAAGCGCCGGAAGGTCCTGCTTGCCTCCACCAGCGAAGTCTACGGCAAGGGACAGCAGGAGCCGTTCACCGAGGAGGACGACCTGATCTTCGGGGCGACAACCCGCCCCCGGTGGAGCTATGGATGCTCGAAGGCGATTGACGAGTTCCTGGCCCTGGCCTATTGGAAGGAGCAGGGGCTGCCGGTGGTTATCGCGCGGTTCTTCAACGTGGTCGGCCCCCGCCAGGTGGGCCGCTATGGCATGGTCGTGCCCCGTTTCGTCGGCCAGGCGCTCAGCGGCGAGCCCATCACCGTCTACGGCGACGGACAGCAGGTCCGCTGCTTCTGCCACGTGCTGGACTTCGTGGACGCGGTCCACGCTCTGATGCACTGCCCGGAAGCAGTCGGCGGCATATTCAACCTGGGCAGCGACACGCCCATCACCATCAACGAGCTGGCCGAGAAAGTGCGGAGCCAGATCAACCCCGACGCCGAGATCGTCCGCATCCCCTACGAGGAGGCATATGCGGCGGACTTTGAGGACATACGCTACCGGGTGCCCGACATCAGCAAGCTGACCCGCACCGTCCAGTGGCGCCCGGAGCGAGACATGGAGTGCATTCTGCGGGACGTGCGGGACTACCTGTCGTCCTCCGACTGATCCGGCGTGTTCGCCTGCTCCCTTTCCCGCCTGACGCGCATCCTGCGAACGGCCTCCGCCGCCAGGTCGCGCTCCTCAACCGGCGGCCTTTGCTGCGGGGGCTCCACGCTCCGCCGGCTGGCCGGGTAGGGGGTGGGCAGTGTCTCC
>JAWOCH010000220.1:0-3573 GCA_046483865.1 Candidatus Brocadiia bacterium
TGGAGGGACGCGCCCGCCACACAGACGGCGGACAGGCTTCCGCGCATCCGCGCCGTTTTGAGACCCGCCAGGGCCGCTTCAGCGATAGCCCGGGGCGCAACGCGCCTGCCGTCAAGCCAACCAGGACCACGAGGCCGAGGGCGAGCGCACGGCGCGGCGGCGGTCCTTGCCGGCCTATCTTCCAGGACCCATCCTGAGACGCCACCCGGCCTTTGTTGGCGTTGTCACGCAAGGTTCATCTGGTATCCTGACGGTGGCGAACTGGACCCGAACCGGAGGCAACGTCGCAGCGATGGCAGCGGCGATACTCATCCCTGTAGCTCTAACTATGGCCGAGCTGGTCGTCTCCGGCCTATGGGCGCCCTTCTACTTCCGCGCCGGCATTCCCGTTTTCAGCAGAACGCTCCTCTACGCCGGCGAGCGGGAGAGCCACTTGCTGCCCGAGGCGCTCTGCCGCAAGTTCTCAAGCACCCTTGGCGCTTCCCTCCTGTTCCGGCAACTTGGGCCGGATGAGATAGCATTCCGGGAGAGTTTCTTCGAGTTCTCGCTGTTTCACTACCCCCCGGTCATGCACGGTCTGATTCGGTTCGACGACGCGCCCGGCGTGGTGACAGTCACGGGGTACGCGAGCCTGTGGCCGCTGTTCATGCTGACGGCAGGCATTGCGGCGCGCTTCCTCGGGGGCCTTCCCCCCGGGGCCGCCTTGCCGGCTCTGGGCGTACTCCTGGCATCGCTTAGCGTCTGCTATGCCATCCAGGCATGGCGGTTCAACGGGGTCTATCGGGAATTGGAGCGGAGGCTCAAGGAGGCCTGACGGATCCCACCCTCAGAGTCCCTTCGCCCGCCCCCTATATGGTCACCAGCCTGTCGGAATCCCGCACGAGTTCGTACTGGTCCTTGAGCGTCGAGAGCGGGCAGACTTCCGACCCCTCGGAATCTCGCAGTTCGAGGCATGATCCGCAGGCGAAGAACTCGCCTCCCCCGTCAAGCACCTCCCTGGCCCGGGCTTCGACGTCGAACTCCGGGGCTTCGATCTGGTCTATCTCCACCCCCTTGCCGGAGAGGAAGATGCGGACCTCGTCGCCCTGCTCCAGGCTGTAGAGCGCCAGGCGCAACGCGTTGAAGACGGTTTCCGGGTCGGTCTGGGTGATGATCATGCCGAGTTTCATCCGACGGGTGCCTTTCAATTATCGGTTTCGGTGGTCAGGCACACGGGTGCTCAGTGGCGTCGCCGTGGCACTCGTGTATCTGCTCGGGGGAGCAGTCGCCGGGTTTGCCTTTCAGCTTTCCGGCGTTCTCACAACATGCTGTCTCAACGCAGGGATGGTCCTCCGTCTCGCCGTGGCACTCACTGGCTTGTTCGGGCGAGCAGCCCTGCGGGCTGACCTCCACATCCTCGGGCTTCTGACATCCGCATCCCTCACACATCTTCGGTGCTCCCTTCGTCTGAGTGTGGTTTGGTTCCCACGCAGCCGCCTTCCGTTCCTTCCGGCGCGCTCAGCAGGTCCGCCATGGCCCGGCGGCACTCTTCGAGCCGCTCGGAGTCCAGACGGTAATGGGCATAGACGCCGCGCTTCTCGCGCTCGACCAGTCCGGCGGCGCGCAGGATGCGCAGGTGCTGGCTGACCGCCGCGCTGGAGACGCCCAGCCGCGCCGCCAGAGCGCCCACGCACAACGTGCGCCCCTTGAGCAGCTCGACGATGCGCACGCGCGCCTCGACGCCGAACAGCTTGAACAGCTCGGCCAGCTCCTGCGGGCCGCGTTCGGGCGATTCGTTAACCATGTGCTTAAATACTAACACGGCCCCACGCCCCCGTCAAATGCCCGGCCGGCTGCCTGCCGTGCAGCAAGCCGGGGAACCGCAGATGAACGCTGATACAGCCAGGAAACCGGCGAGAGCAGCACAGACCGGGCATGTTCCGCTTCGGGCAATTGAGGCCGGCAATTGCCGTAGGGGTTGTGGTGTGCATTCCGCTCGGGGACGTTCCTATAATGGTGAGGGGGAGAGTGGCGTCCGGGAGCAGGCGATGCGGCAGGGCGATAATCCGAAGATACTGATAGTGGATCCCGACCGGCGGGTGCGGGAGGCCGTCGCGCACGCACTGCGTCACGCCGGATACGGCAACATCAGCCAGGCGGCCGGCACGGAGACCGCCCGCGAGCTGCTGGACACGCGGGGGCCGTTCGCGCTGGTGGTGCTCGAGGTCAGCATGGAGCACGGGGGCGGGCTGGAACTCCTGGCCGAGCTGACCCCGAAAGCCCCGCAGACAGTGTTGGTGGTCGTGACCACGGCGCACGGGCTGATGACCGCCATCGAATGCCTGAAACGCGGCGCCTACGATTACGTGCTCAAGCCGATTGACGAGGAGACGATCCGCCTGGCCGTCGGGCTGGCGCTGAAGCGGCGCAGCCGGGAGCTGGAGGAGCGCGCCTCGCGGGAGCAACTGCACGAGCTGGTCGAGCGCCGCGTGGGGACGCTGGAGAAGACGCGCAGCGCCCTGCTGCGGGCCATCTGCCGGGTGGCGGAGTTCGGCGAGCCGGGCGGTCCGGTCCACGCAGAACGGGTGGCCGAATACTCTCACCTGCTGGCCGAACAGCTCGGCCGCCATTCGCCCTACGCCGCACAGATTGACGACCAGTTCCTGACCAACATCTACGAGAGCGCCCTGCTGCACGACATCGGCAAGGTGAGCCTGCCGGAGGAGCTGCTGCGCAAGCAGGGCGAGCTGACCGAACAGGAGCGCCAACTGGTCCGCGGCCACGCAACGAAAGGGCGCGGGATATGCCGCGCCGTGCAGAAGGAACTCGGACAGGGCGAGGACGCGCTGATCCAGATGGCCGCCGAGGTGACCGCTCACCACCACGAACGCTGGGACGGCGGCGGCTATCCGGAGGGCCTGCGGGGCAGCGAGATACCTCTCGCCTCCCGCATCGTGGCCCTGGCCGACTACTACGACATCTGGCGCACCCCGATGGCCTACCGCCCGGAGGTGCTGCCGAGGGTCGAGGTCAAGGAGCGCATCCTGGAGCGCTACGGCACGCGGTTCGATCCGGCCGTCGTGGACGCGTTCAAACTGCGCCAGAAGGACTTCCGGCGGGTGGAAGAGGAGTGGAGCAGGTGAACAATGGGATTCTGAAGTCTGAAGGCTGAAGTCTGAAGGTACGGCTCACGGCGTCCGGTCTTGCGCCTGACGTCTGATTGCTCGCCGGCCCGCATCCATCATCAGCATCTTCCTGGTTGACCTTCTGCCGTTCTCCCTGTCCTCCGCGCCTCCGTGGTCAGGGTCTTTAGAGACACGCCGCGTCCAGTTGGAGTGCTCCGGCGGGGTAGACGGCCGCCCGCGCGCCGTCCGGGTGCAGCCCCTCCAGCGCATCCCTCAGGGGCGCCCACGCTCCGAAGTGGCGCGTGCGCGGGGGGTAGTAGAGGTGCACGGTCGCCGGGCTGACGTTCGGCGCGAGGAACAGGAGTTCCCGACCGCCCAGCACGTCCCGGAACGCGCCGTGCCGGTCCCGCCGCCGGAAGTGCCGCCGGCCGTACTCGATCAGCTCGTGCGCCCCCAGCCCCTCGCTGCA
>JAWOCH010000300.1:0-9026 GCA_046483865.1 Candidatus Brocadiia bacterium
GTTGCCCCGCCCCCGTGGGCACCGTGCCCATCTACCAGGCGGCCATCGAGGCCGGCGGCCCGGAGCAGATGACGATGGCCGGGTTCCTCGACGTGTTCGAGCGGCATGCGCGGGACGGTGTCGACTTCGCCACGGTTCACGCCGGCGTCACGCGCGAGGCGCTGCCCCTGCTTGAGAGCCGCCTGACCGGCGTGGTCAGCCGGGGCGGGGCGTTCCTGGCGCGCTGGATGCGGGTGCACGGGCGAGAGAGCTTCCTGCACGAGGAGTTTGACCAGGTGCTGGCGGTGGCCCGCGAGTACGACGTCACCATCAGCCTGGGCGACGGCCTGCGGCCGGGATGCATCGCCGACGCGACCGACGAGGCGCAACTGCTTGAGCTGCGGCTGCTGGGGGAACTGGCCCGGCGGTGCCGCGAGTGCGGCGTGCAGGTCATGATCGAAGGCCCCGGCCACCTGCCGCTGGACCATATCGAGCAGAACGTGCGCCTGGAGAAGGAGATCTGCGACGAAGCGCCTTTCTACGTGCTGGGTCCTCTGCCGACGGACGTGGCCCCGGGATACGACCACCTGGTCGGCGCCATAGGCGGGGCGCTGGCGGCGGCGCACGGGGCGGACTTCCTGTGCTACGTCACGCCCAAGGAGCACGTGGGCCTGCCGCAGGCGGAGGACGTGCGCCAGGGAGTGATCGCCAGCCGGATAGCCGCGCACGTGGGCGACGTGGCCGGCGGCCTGCCGGGCGCCCGTCGGCTGGACGACCGGATGAGCCGCCTGCGCGCCGAGCGCGACTGGGACGGGATGGTGCACTGCTCGCTGGACCCCGTGCGCTTTGCGGATATGCTGGCCGGTGAGCAGAAGGGCGACCGCTGCTCGATGTGCGGTGAGTTCTGCGCCATCAAGCTGTTCCGCCAGCAGGGAGCCGCCGCGGGCGCATCCACAGACAACGGCTCGGGCGAGAGGGAGTGACAGCCATGCAGTTTGAGGACGCCGACGCCTCCGTGCTGAGGGGAGAGATAAAGAACCTGCGCAAGACGCGCCGGGCAGTCATCCTGGCCCACGTCTACCAGCGCCAGTCTGTCCAGCACGTGGCGGACTTCGTAGGGGACTCGCTGGAGCTGAGCCGCCGTGCCGTGGACACCGAGGCGGACGTCATAGTGTTCTGCGGAGTGCGCTTCATGGCGGAGACGGCCAGCATCCTGAATCCGGACCGGCAAGTGCTGCTGCCCGAGCCCGCCGCCGGCTGCGCCATGGCCGACATGGCCACCGCTGAGCAGGTGCGCCAGCGCCTGGAGGGCCTGCCCGAGGAGACGGCCGTGGTCAGCTACGTCAACAGCGCCGCCGAGGTGAAGGCGGTCTCCGACATCTGCTGCACCTCCGCCAACGCCGTCCGGGTGGTCCAGTCACTGCCGCAGGAGCACGTGCTGTTCGTGCCCGACCGCAACCTGGCCTCCTATGTGGCCGAGCAGACCGACAAGCACGTCATTCCCTGGGAAGGGCACTGCTACGTGCACGATCCGAACATAGGCCCGGACGCGGTCCGGGAGTTGATGCGGCTTCATCCGCACGCGGTTGTCATGGCGCACCCGGAGTGCAGCCCGGCGGTGCGCCGGCTGGCTGACTTCGTGGGCAGCACGTCCCAGATGCTCAGCTTTGCCGCCGGGTCGGATGCCGAGGCGTTCATCGTGGGCACCGAGGAGGGCCTGCTTGGGCCGCTGCGGGAGCAGAACCCCCGCAAGCAGTTCTACGCCACCGGCAGCGTGTGCAGTTCCATGCGGCTGACCACTCTGGCTTCGGTTCGCCGGGCTCTGGACCGCATGAGCAACGTGATCCGCGTGCCGGAGGAAGTGCGCCAGAGGGCCCAGGTCGCCCTGCAGCGCATGCTGGAACTGTAGCAAGCTTGTGCCCGGCGGTGCCGACGGGCTATGATGGGCCGGTGTGGGGGGTGCATGAAAGAGGGGAGCGAAGGATGAATTCCATCCGATGCGCGGCAGTGCTGGCCTTGTTGGTAACGTGCGCGGCAGTCCCGGCCCCGGCGGCTGAGCAGCGGGGGCCCGAGACCCGCACGGTCAAGATACCCGTCAAGCAGTACAAGGCTTTGACCACCGACGGCGTCTACCGGGCCGCCGTGGAGGGCATCCAGGCCAACGTGCGCTTCCGCGATTCGTTCAGCTCAGAAGTGCCGCTGCCTGAAGCCGTGCGGCAGGTGCGCGTCGGGGGGCGCAGCTACCAGATCGAGATCGCCTTCCGCACCGGCAGCGAGTTGATCTGCCTGGTGCCGTCGGAGAACTGGTTTGCGCTGGGCACTCTGATGGACGTTGGGCCGGGTTGGGCTGCCTCCCCGGCTGCACTGAACCGCCCCGTCGCCTTGCGGGAGGGGCAGCAGATCATCATCGAGGGCCAGGTGGCCGGCACGGAGGCCGGGGCGAAGTACGTAGTGGTGGACGCGATCCATACGGACGATGTGGACAGCAGTGCGGTCCGGCGCGACCTGCGCATCTTCCTGCCTGGGGAGAACCAACCCCGCGTGGTCGAGCAGACGGGCACCACTGTGCTGGAGTTCCCCTGCACGTGGGTAGAGGGGGAGACCGAGAAACTCACCGTGGATGCGCGCGAGTTGGGACCGGACGAAGTGGCCGGCCGCGTGGCGCAGCTCTCCGGAGCCCTGGAGGGGCTTTCGGGTATGGCCAAGTCATACGGCCGTTTCTCTCCGGGGGCCGTCTACCAGCACGCCGGGGATCCGGAGCGGGTGAACGTGGACTTCACCGATCGCGTGGCCGAGGTGATGGCCCCGCCGCTGCCGCAGGAGCTTGCCGCGGCGCCGGCCGTGCGCCGGGGCTCTCCGGTGCAGGTGCAGGTGGCCTACGCGTTCGAGACGGCGGGGCGGGTCACCTGCCTGGTGCCGTTCACCTACCAGACCGTCTATCTGCAGGCCACCCAACTGCTGCCGGGCGAGCGTGTGCTCGTTCGGGGCACGACGGTCGGCCCGCGCGGCGCGAACAACTGCGTGCTGGTGGATTACCTGGACCCGGTGGCGCCCGAGGGGATGGAGGAGGAACTGCAGCCCTGGTGGGTGACGTTCAGGCTGGGTGACGCGGGCCCGGCGCAGTTCCTGTGGGATTACGGCTACCACAGCTTCCCGAACCTGCCCTGTCAGTATGCAGCCGGACGCTCCGAGCCGGTGACCATGTGGCTGACGAGGGTTCGCACGGTTGAGGTGCCGGTGCAGCGGCCTGCGCCTGCCCCACAGGAGGAGGAAACCGAGGAGGCCGAAGAAGCCGAGGCGGCCGAAGAAGCGGAGGAAGCGCCAGCCGAGGAGCAACCCGAGCAGCCGGCGCCCCCGGCCGAGGCGGAGGAAGAGGAGCCCGAGGAAGCGACCGCCGAGTAGACCCCCCATACGGCGCAGCCGTCAGCCGCCGGCCGCCTGCAAGCCGGCCTCGAACGCCTCCAGATTCAGCTCCAGCAGGTCTGCCTTCGCTCCTGCGAACACCTGCTCCAGCGCCCGCCGGCAGCTTGTCTCGCCCACCGGCCCCCCGGCCTGCACGAAGGCGCCCAGCATCATCACGTTGCCCACCCGCACGTCTCCCATCTCGGCCGCCTTCTCGGCGGCGGGCAGCGCCACCAGCCGGGCATCATCGTCGGTTTCGACGGCCTCCGGCTCGACACCGGAGCTGTTGACCAGCACCAGCCCGCCTGGCTTCAGCCGGGGCATGAACCGCTCGTAGGAAAGCTGGTTGAGGACGATGAGGGAATCGGCCCGTTCCACCAGCGGGCTGTAGATGCTGCCGGAGCTGACGACCACCTGGCAGTTGGCCGTGCCGCCCCGCACCTCGCTGCCATAGGCGGGCATGTAGGTGACTACATGGCCCTCTTCCATGGCTGCCAGGCAGACCAGCTTGCCCAGGGTCAGCACGCCCTGGCCGCCGAATCCGGCGGCAATCAACCGGTGCTCGCCGTCAGTGCTGCTCATCGCTCTCCGCCCTCCGGTCGCGGATGACCCCCAGCGGGAACACCTCGGTCATCGTCTCGTCTATGTGTCGGTAGCTGTCAATCGGGCTCATGCGCCAGTAGGTGGGGCAGGGGGAGAGAACCTCGACGAAGGTGAAACCCGCGCCGCCCATCTGGTAGTCGAACGCCTTCCGGATCAGCCGTTTCGTCCCTCGCACGGCGCGCGGAGAGGTCACGGTGCCACGGGCCAGCAGGGCGGGCGCCATGAGCTGGTTCAGCAGTTCGCACATGCGGATCGGGTGTCCCGTGCTGGCGGCGTCGCGTCCCCGCGGCGTGGTTGCCGTCCGCTGACCGACCAGCGTGGTGGGCGCCATCTGGCCGCTGGTCATCCCGTAGACGGCGTTGTTGATGAAGATGACGGTGAAGTTCTCGCCCCGGTTGGCGGCGTGTATGGTCTCGGCCATGCCGATGGAGGCCAGGTCACCGTCGCCTTGATAGGTGAACACCAGCTTGTCCGGGTTCATGCGCTTCAGCCCGGTGGCAACCGCGGGCGGCCGGCCGTGGGCGGCCTCGCTCCAGTCTATGTCTATGTAGTCGTAGGCCAGCACGGCGCAGCCCACTGGGGCTATGCCGATCGCACGCTCGCGGATGTCCATCTCCTCCAGGACCTCGGCCACCAGCCGGTGGATGGTTCCGTGGCCGCAGCCGGCGCAGTAGTGCGTCGTCGCGTCCAGCAGGGCGCCCGGCCGGCGGTATAGCGTGCGCTCGGCCGTTTCGGTCTGTTCGGTGGTCTTCATATTGCTTTCCGTCCTTCCTGGGCCGGAGCGAACAACTCGCGCAGCCTTGCGGCCACCTGCGCCGCTTCGGGCACCTTGCCGCCCAGCACCGGCAGCAACTCGACGCGGCACGCGCCCTCCACCGCCAGCCGCACGTCGTCCACCATCTGCCCGGCGCTCATCTCGACCACCAGCATGCCATCCACCTGCGCCGCCTGCTCGGCCAGCGCCTGCGTCGGGAAAGGCCACAGGGTGATGGGCCGCAGCAGCGCCACGCTGAACGGAATGTACTCCGGTGGGTGCTCGACCACCTCCCGGCAGATGCGCGCGCTGGTTCCGTAGGCGACCAACAGCACGTCGGCGTCCGCCGGCCCGGACAGCTCCCAGCGCACTTCCCCGGCCCTTATCTGCTCATGGGTGGCCAGGAAGCGCCGGTGGAACTCGGCCATGTCCTCCACGTCCGCGTGGAATGACCGGACCAGGTTCCGCGGCCGCCCCGTCTCGCCGGTCAGTGCCCACGGCCGGGGCGCCGGCTGGGGGGCCGGCAGATGGTCGAAAGTCACCGACTCCATCATCTGGCCGATCATCCCGTCGCTGAGCACCAGGACGGGTATCCGGCAGCGATCCGCCAGGTCGAACGCGAGGTAGGTCAGGTCGGCGAACTCCTGCACGCCGGCCGGCGCCAGCACGATGGTGCGGTAGTCGCCGTGGCCGCCGCCGCGTGTGGCCTGGTAGTAGTCGCCCTGGGCGGGCGCGATGTTGCCCAGTCCGGGCCCGCCGCGTTGGACGTTGATGATGACGGCGGGCAGCTCGCTGCCGGCAAGGTAGGAGATGCCTTCCTGCTTGAGGCTGATGCCGGGGCTGCTGGAGGAGGTCATGCAGCGCGCTCCGCCGGCGCTGGCGCCGTAGAGCATGTTGATGGCGGCCAGTTCGCTCTCCGCCTGCACGAAGGTGCCGCCCCGGCGGGGAAGCTGGTCGGCCATGAAGGCGGTCAGCTTGTTCTGGGGCGTGATGGGGTAGCCGGCGTAGAAGCGGCACCCCGCCCGGATGGCCGCCTCGCCGGCGGCTTCGTTGCCGCTGATCAACACGCGTTCGCCGCGCGGTGTCTCGTCTGCGTCCACTGTGCTATTCCTGTCCGGTTCCGACCTTCTGTTCCCGCCGCACGATCTCGATGGCGGCGTCGGGGCATATCGTGGCGCACTGCAGGCAGCCGGTGCACTCTGCCTCCTTGTGCACGTCGGCCGGCTGGATGCCCTTCTTGTTCGGCTTCTGCCGCAGGTAGAGCTTGCCCTGGGGGCAGAACTCCACGCACAGGCCGCACCCTTTGCAGAAGTCTTCCAGTACCACGACTTCGATCAGTTCAGACATAACGCGGCTGCCCCCGCCAGTCCAGTTTCGTGCGCAGCGTCTCGAAGAACGTATTGCGCCCGGTGCGTATGAGCCGCAGGGGAGATTCCGAGCGGCGCAGGCGCACCAGGTCTGCTTCCTCCAGTTCCCGGCTCACCTGCCCGTCCACGGTCAGGGCGGGCGGCTGGGCGAACTCACGTGCCTTCATGCTGAGCCGCAGGTCCGGCGGCAGCACCAGGGGCCGATTGCTCAACGTGTGCGGGCAGATGGGCGTGACCACCATGCCCTCCAGTTCGGGATAGAGGATCGGCCCGCCCGCCGCCAGGCTGTGCGCCGTCGAGCCCACCGGGGTGGCCACTATCAGACCGTCCGCCCGGTAGGTGGTCACCAGCTCCCCGTCCACGTGCAGGTCAATGGTGATGATCCGGGACAGGGCGGTGCGGCTGACGACGGCGTCGTTCAGTGCCACCGTCTCCAGCAGGACGTCCCCGTCGCGTTCCAGCGTGCACTGGAGCATCATGCGCTCGGCCAGCTCGCAACGCTCCTGGAGCACGTCGTCGAGGATGGCCTCCAGCTCGTCCGACTGCCCCTCGGTCAGGAAGCCGAACTTGCCCACGTTGATGCCAAGCAGGGGCACGCCGCGGCAGCCCACCTTGCGCGCTGCGCGCAGCACCGAGCCGTCGCCGCCCAGCACCACGGCGAAGTCCACATCCTCCGGGCCGGGCTCCCCCTGCATCTCCAGGTCGACGGTCACCTCGGCGCGTTCGGCCAGCCAGGGCTCCACTCGCTCGACGGCCTGCGCGACCGCAGGCTTCCGGGGATTGCCCAATATGGTGATGCGTTTCATGTATCTGCGCCGGGTGTGGCCGGGGGCTCGAAGGGCTCCTCCTTCAGTTCCCCTTCCAGCGTCTCCACCAGCTTGCGCACCTTCAGCTCGGCGCCCTGGAGCATCTCCTGGCAGCGGCGGTATGCCTCCATGCCCTCTTCGTAGAGCCGGAGCGAATCCTCCAGGGCCAGGTTGCCCTCTTCGAGCTTCTCCACGGCCTGCTCCAGCTTCCGCAGGCTGTCTTCGAACGTGGACTCGCCGCCCATCCGGTGGCTCCTCGGTGGGGGAGATTGCGCGGGACCGCCGGACCCCCGCCTCCTTGCCGACAATCGAACGGTGCATTATAGTCAACGGCGCCGCCGAATCCAAACCCAACCATCCCGCCGCCGGCGGGATGGTAGAGCAGGAGAGCAGGAGAGCAGGAGAAAGGAGAGCAAAACGGCAAAGGGCCTTCCCGACTTGCTCGGCTTGTCTGTGCCGGGACGCTCTCTCCTGCGGTCTCCTTTCTACTCTCTACTTACTGGCGTTTGTCTTCGTCAGGAAGCAACCCGCAGGACCGTCTCATGCATCTTGAAGGGCAATGCGGCGGTCCCGGCTGTGAACTCTGCCAACCGTCTCCTGTCAGGCCGAGAGAGCCCCCGATGCCGATGCAACCCTCCGAACAGGCCGTCCGACAGGCGTACGAACTGGTCGCCCCCTGCCGGGTCTGCCCCCGGCTGTGCCGGGTGGATCGGCCGGCCGGCGAGAAAGGCTTCTGCGGCATCGGGGGCACGCCGCTGGTTGCCAGCGCCGGGCCGCACTTCGGGGAAGAGCCGCCCCTGGTCGGCAGCGGCGGCAGTGGCACCATCTTCCTGGCCGGCTGCAACCTGCTGTGCGTGTTCTGCCAGAACTACGACATAAGCCACGGCCGCGCCGGCCGACCCACCGAACCCGCCCGGATCGCGCGCACCATGCTGGCCCTGGAACAGCGAGGGTGCGAGAACATCAACTTCGTCACGCCCACTCACGTGGCCCCCTGGCTGATGGGCGCCGTGCGGCGGGCGCGCCTGGACGGCCTGGCCGTCCCCATCGTTTACAACTGCGGCGGATACGAGAGCGTCGAGATGCTCCGGCTGCTGGAAGGCACCGTTGACATCTACATGCCGGACGCCAAGTTCTGGACGGCTGCCAGTGGAGGGCGATACTGCGACGCACCGGACTACCCCGAGCGGATGCGGGAGGCGCTGCTGGAGATGCAGCGGCAGGTGGGCGATCTGCGCATCGAGGACGGCGTCGCCACGGGCGGCCTGCTCATCCGCCACCTCGTCATGCCCAATGCCACCGAGGAGAGCCGCCAGATACTGCGCTTCATCGCCGAGCAGGTCTCGCCCGACGCCCACGTCAACGTGATGCGCCAATACCGCCCGGTCTACCAGGCCGGGCACTACCCGGAGATATCCCGCCCGGTCAGCACGGAGGAATACGCCGAGGCACGGGACTACGCCCGCGAACTGGGGCTGACGCTGCTGTGAACCGCCACGGCTCCGACAGCCACGGAGAACGGCAGAGGAACCGCAGCCGCCGGCGCGCCGAAGCGGCGCTATGGCGCCCCGCGAAGGCAGGATGAACGCGGATGAACACAGATTACAGCAACAGAGGTGTTGTTGTTGTCGTCTCGTTGATCTGTGTCAATCAGTGTGAATCTGTGGCCCAGTTGCCGTCCGGCTGTTCGAAGCGGTAGCCGATGCCGCGGACCGTCTGGATGTAGGTGGGGTTCTCGGGGTCTGGTTCAATCTTGCTCCTGAGCGTGCTGACGCACCTGTCCACGCTCCTGTCACCGACGAAGATGCCGTAGCCCCACACGGCGCGCAGTATCTGGTCGCGGGTCAGCGCGCGGCCGGGCCGGGCGGCAAGCAGCTCCAGCACCCCGAACTCCTTCGGCGTCAGCTCGATCTCCTCATCTTCCCGCGTCAGCTTGTGCGACTCCAGGTCGAGCACATACGGGCCGAACCGGTAGAGGTCCGGCTCCTCCTCCCGCCGCCGGCGCAGAAAGGCGTTCACCCGCGCCAGCAGTTCGTTCATGCCGAACGGTTTGGTCACGTAATCGTCGGCCCCCAGGTTCAGCCCCAGCACCACGTCCGACTCCTCGCCCTTGGC
>JAWOCH010000062.1:0-4989 GCA_046483865.1 Candidatus Brocadiia bacterium
CTGCTGGGCATTCCCGCGCCGGCGAACGTCCAGGGCCTGAGCCTGGCTCGTCACGCGCGGGGCGAGACCGACGCGGAGGTCAACGAGTGCGTCTTCGGCCACTTCGTCGAGGTGCGGCGAATGATCCGGAGCCACGACCACAAGTTCATCCGCAACTTCCGGCCGGCCGACCTCGGCGGCGGCAGCTCAGAGGGCGACCCGGCGCCCGAGGCCGAGTATCCCGACGGGCATTCCCCCCACGTGGAGCTGTACGACCTGCGCACTGACCCGAACGAGTTCCACAACCTGGCCGGCAGCCCCGACCACGCGGAAGTGCAGGCCGAACTGGATGCGCGGCTCTGGGACTTCCTGATCGAACACGACGACTTCATCGTGCACGACCCGGTCCGGTCGGATTGGCAGAAGGAAACGCTCCGCGACCTGGAGGCACACCTGCACCGGCGCGGGGGGTAGCGCCCTGCCCTACTGCAACTGCCGCACGCGGACCTCGATGCCCTCGCCCTCGAGAAGCTCAGCCAGCTCTGCGGGGTCGGTCTGCCCGTAGTGATACGGATACAGGATACGCGGGCGGAACATCAGGGCCGCGTCCCGGCCCATCTCGGGGGTCATCGTGTAGGGCAAGTTCATCGGCAGGAAGGCGATGTCTATGTCCTCCAGCTCGGCCATTTCGGGTATGTTCTCGGTGTCGCCGGCCACGTAGACGCGTACGTCGCCGAAGCCCACCACGTAACCGACGCCGTCGCCGCGGGGGTGAAACGGCGCCCCCGAATCGCGCTTGTGCCGGATGTTGTAGGCGGGGACCGCCTCGACCGGCAGACCCTGCACGACGCGTTCATCGCCCGCCTTCATCGCCAACGCCCCGTCAATCTGCCCGGCGCACTTCGGCGGGCCCACCACCTGCGTCCCGTCCGTGCGCACGTGCGCTATGGCCTCCGGATCCAGGTGATCGCCGTGCTCGTGGGTGACCAGGATCACGTCCGCGTCGGGCATCCGGCTGTAGTCCGCCTCCCGCGACACGGGGTCCACGTGGATTGTCTTGCCGTCGAACTGGAACATGAGCGTCCCGTGACCGACGAACGTGATCTCCAGCTCTCCCTCTGAAGTCTGCACCGTGTCCTTCTCGAACATCGCCTGCCTCCTGCTCTGTGTTGCACAACCCGCAAACATGGCGGCAACCATAGCCGCCAGGGCCGCCGCGGTCCGTACCCGTTGCATGCGTCCGCTCCCTTCTGCAAGAGCGCTTGTACGCGCAGGATACCATTCCCGGCCGCCAGTCGCCAACGCAGCAGGCCGACCAGGCCCATTCAAGAGTCGCCGGGACTCGGCGGGGGGCCCGGGCCGTCACACGTGAAACTGCTCTGTAGAAAACATGGCTTTCCTGCTACAGACCAGCGAGCCGGCTCCTGCTGAAGAGCCGTATGTAGCACAGGCGCCCTCGCCTGTGGCCGTTCCCAGCCGAGGGCGGCTGGGCTACAAGCCATGCTTTCTACAGAGCAAAGCAGGATCACGGCCGAGGGCGGCCGTGCTACATTCTCCTGGACCGCTTTTCGGGCGTGATGCTGGCAGTTCGGATCGTTTCACTCAGACAATCGGACGGCCCTGGCAGGCCGACCGCGGTGCGTGAAAACCCCTGGCGCGACCTGCTACAATATGCGCGTCCTATAGCGAAGGCATGGGAGTAACGGCATGGGCACCGACGCGGAAGACATCAGCGTCCTGATGGTCGAGGACGACGCGTCCGACGCGCGCCGCCTGGAAGGTCTGCTGGCCGAGTGTGATCTGGCCTGCAGTGTGGAGAGCTTCGAGCTGCTCTGGCAGGGGCTGGAGCGCCTGAAGGCCGGCGGAATAGACATCATCCTGCTGGACCTGCCCGAGCCCGAAGTGGGCGCCATGGACCCGGTGGAGAGGATACGCGAGATCGCCCCGGGAGTGCCCATCGTTGTTCTCGGCACTTACGAGAGCACCGCCTTCGTCTACGCCTCCGCGATTACCGGCGCGGTTGCCTGGCTGGAGAAAGACGAACTCAGCGCCGACGGCCTCGCCCAAACCATCCGCTCCGCCGTGCAGCAGGCACACTGACAGCCGCCGGGGTGCGCTGCCCGAACAGCGCCCCGGACCGGTTTCTCAGCAAGCTTCTGTGGAGGTGGCCAGACGGTGAGACACGTCCTGATCGCGCTCTTGTTGGTCTCATGCATTCTGTGGCCCGCTGCGGTCCCCCGGGCCGCTGCGGCGGAGTCGGATCAGCTCAACCAGATTGAGAACGACCTGCGGCAGGCCGCGAAGAAGACCGACGACGCCCGCCAGAAGAAGATGCTGGAGCACGCTGCGGAGGAGATGGGAGCGGCCGCCGACGCCGCCGAGGAAGGCAATGAGGAGGAGGCCGAGAAGCACAAGAAGAAGTCCCTCAAATGGGTCACCTGGGCCGTGAAGGAATGCATGGATCCCGGCGACCTCCCCGGCCGTATCGCTGACGCACTCCACGAGGAAGGGTACTTCGGGGAAGATGAACTGGAGCGTCTCGACAAGCTGTTCGATACGCTTGTGGAAGCCAAGAAGCAGAAGGAGAAGTCCGACTCGCCGTTCGGCGACGGGATGGCCATCAACGAAATCGTGCAAGCCATCCTCGACGTCGTGGACACGGGCGGCTTCGACGGCTGGCACCCCGAGAAGGCCCTCAAGCACTACCTGGGGCAGGCGGTGGTCTGCGAGGACGTCCAGGACATGATCGAGAGGATCCTGGATTACCTCAGCGGAAACACCGACGACAGCGGCATCCCCGACATGAGCGCCGAGACCCGCGAGAAGGCCAAGAAGATGGTGGACGAGCTGTACAAGATGAAGGAGGAAGGGGCCTCCAGCGAAGACATCATGAAGAAGTACCGGGAGATATGGGACCTGCTGGAGGAGGAAGGCGCCAGAGTCGGGCGGGCACGCAAGAAGAAGCTGGTCGAGGACGGCGTCGAGGAGCCGCCCGAGGAGAGCGCTGACATTGCCCGGCAGAACGTCACCACGGTCTCATTCACCGCCCTGCAGGGCAACACTGCGGTCAACAAGGACTTCATCGGACAGGTCACACAGGTGGAGTTCGTCGCGGCAGACGGGCAACAGGTGGAACCGAAAGATGCCGCGGCGGACCTGGACGTGCACGAGGACACCGTCAACGTCGACCTGGGCAAGGCGGCCAGGACGGGCTCCGTCGTGCTGACAGGCACTGGAGGCGTGGTGCGCATGCTGCAGGGAGACGGCGGGGCCGCCGCCGAGCCGGGGGAAATCAGTCCGCTGGACGGCACGGTTGAAGTCCGCAACGGCGCCGTCAACGAAACGTTCAACGTCCCCTCCGGCATCACTGACGTGAGAGCGCCCGCTTCCGAACACACCGTGTCGGTCGGCGGCGCAGCCACGCAGGTCGTCGCCACGCAGCCGAACCAGGTCGCCGTGGTAGGCACCGGGGTGCCGGCGACCGCCGCCGGGCAGTGCCCGGTCAGCGTGACGGGCCCCGGCGGGCGGGCTATCTCAGACGTCTGCCCCGCCTGGGGCTACAACGTCGCCGTCCCCCCGCTGACCAGGACCGACGCCTGGGTCCCGGTCACGATCGAGGTGTTCGGGCTGGAGCCGGACACGCCGGTCAGGCTGACGTTCCTGCCCGAGCCCGGCCAGCAGATCACGCCGCAGGAGGTGATCATCATGGCCGGTGAGGCCGTCGCCCCCATGCCCGTGGCGGAACTGCGTGCGGAGAAGGTGGGTCCGCAGGCCCTGAGCGTGGTGGTAGACAGGGAGGAGGGGCCATGAGCTGCCAACTGCGCCGTTGCCTGCTTGTTGCTGCCCTGGCTGTCTCCGCTCTGTCGGCCGGCGCACTGGCAGGCGAGGTCACGCGCGTGCCCTTCACAGCCGTCCGCGAGGACTCCCGGACGCGGGCCCCCGCCGAAGCGCCCCCCGCACCGTCGGTGCGGCTCGTGCCCTTTGCCGGCATCGGCTTCCCCGACATGGACGAGGTCGAGGACTACGTTGATTACATCAACGACAACTTCGACGGCACCGTGGACGACGTTGACCGCTACTGGACGGGAGGCCTGGGGCTGGAGCGCGAGTTCAGCGAAAGGTGGTCCGCAGGGCTCGCCTATCATTGGATGGAGGCAGAGACCGATGGCACGACCTGGTTCATGGGCGTGCCGCGGCACTTCGAGCTGGAGATGACTGTGGACGGCGCCGAACTCTATGCGCGGCACAGTTGGCCGGAGACACTCGGTCCGTTGGACCTGGAAGCACTTGCGGGCATCGGCTGGTACACCTCGGACTACCGGGAGCAGGAGGACGGCTGGCGCCTGTCCGGCCACGACGACGACGTCGGTGTGCGCCTGGGCCTCGGGGCGAGAGGCGAACTGGCCGAGAACCTCGAGCTGTTCGTGCAGGGCAGCTACCTGTGGCTCGAATTCGACGACTACCACAAGGGCAGCCGTGACGTGACGTTCGTGATGCCCGGCGACCCGCGTGCGGAGGCCGACTTCAGCGGTTTCCAGGCGACGTTGGGGCTGGCGTATCGGTTCTGAGCGCTGCCTCGCCCGGCAGCGGGCGTACTCCAGCCCACGTGTAGCCCCGCACCGTCTCCCAGGCCACCCTCTTGTAGACGGCGTCCTGGGCTGGCGTCAGGGTAGTCGTGTCCTGCGGCAGGTTCACCCGGTCGGGGGCTTCCTTGTAGAAGCAGCAGTAGAGCACGAGCGATACGAAGTAGCGGCCCTTCTCGATCATGTGGATGTTCCAACCCGGCCCGCGGTCGCTGGAGCCGTAGTGCAACTCGAAGAACCGGTCCGGCGACAAGCCCGGGATCCGCCCGGCCTCCAGCTCCCGCTTCAGGTTGGCCAGCGCCAGCCCCGTCGTGAGCGGCGTCTACTCCGTCGGTGACGTCCCCAGGCCGGAAGGGCTGGTGACCTTCAGCACAGGCAACAGCCTGAGCGATACGTTCAACGGCTGGCTGGAGCCGGTGGCCCGCAG
>JAWOCH010000103.1:0-8752 GCA_046483865.1 Candidatus Brocadiia bacterium
GCTCGACGACCTGCGGCGCTTCGGCCTCCAGGCCGGGCACATGACGAGTCGTGCGGCTGAATAGCTGCGTCTCCTCGACGCTCAGAAGCGGCTCCTCTTCTGCATCGGGAGCGGCCTCCGTACCCCCCAGCAGGTTGGTCAGGCGGGTGCGCATCTGCTCGGCGGCATCCTCCAGGCCCACCTCGTTCGCCAGTGCCTCCACCTTCCGGGCGAAGGTCACCGCCCGATCCAGTCCGTGCGCCTCCCGGTAATCCCGCCGCACCTGCTGCTCCACCTCGGAGAACTCCTGCTGTTCGGGCTCACGGTGCTCCAGCACCTGCACGATCATGAACGGCCCCTCGGCGGGTGTGATCGGCGTGGGGAAGTAGAGGTTCTCCGGCCCGCCGAAGGCGAACTCGGCCACCTGTGAGCCGGCCGGCACCCGCTCGGTCACTTCCTGCCTGGAGAGCAGCTCGCGTCCCTCGCCGACGCTGGCGACCTGGTAGCGCAACCCGTGGCGGCGCGCCATCTGCCCCAGCGGCTGCGGGCCTCCGCCGTAGTTCTCGCCGGCTGTGGCCAGGTCGCTCATGGCCGCCTCGACCCGCCGGTTGGCCTCCTCATGGGTTTTCGCCGTGTTCAGCTCCTCCAGTATCTGCCCTCGCACCTCCTCCAGGGGGCGGTAGCGCGTCTCCTGGGAGGGCGACTCCTCCGGCAGGGCGTACTCGTCCTTGTTCTCCTCGTAGTACGCCGCCATTTCCTCCTGGCTGATCTCGACCTCCCCGGCGATCTCATCAACCGGCGCGATGGCGTACTCCAGCCGCACGCGCTCGGGCGCCATGTAGCCGTAGGTGCCCTCGTCTGCGTCCGGCAGGCGGTCCTTGCGTTCCTCATAAAACGCCTGAAGCTGCTCGCGCGACGCCTCAACCAACGGGCTGAAAAGCTCCCCGTCGAGCGCAATGAACCGGATGCGCGCCTGCTCGTTGCGGAACGCGTAGGCCATCCACCGCTCCGGATGAGTGGTCAGCACGGCAGCGCGCCGGGCGGCGATCAGCTTCAGCACCTTGGTCAACTCATTGAACGACTGGGTCACCATCGCATCGCGGTAGTTGGTGGCTCTCAGGAGTCGCGCGTACATATCACGGCTGAACTCGCCGCCCTGCCGCAGCTGCGGCACGGCCGCCAGCAACTGCTCCGTCTCGGCGACGGTGGCCTCCACGCCTGCCGTCTCGGCCTCCCGCAGCAGCACCAGATACCGCCAGACGGCCTCGCCCGTGAGCCGCTGACCTTCGGGGAACACGAAGTTCCGGAACGGACCGAACAACAGCACGTAGAGCGACTGCGTGGCGGGGTTGACGCCGCCATAAGCCATGGACATGTAGGTGCGCGGATCCATCAACCCGAGCCGCAGCGCAAGCTGGAGCGTGTCATGGGCCCGTGCCACGTCGGGCCGGCGAATCTCCTCCCCCCGGATCGTGCCAAGTGACGGACCATCCTCGCGCTGCATCCGCCGCAGGGCCGGCAGCAAGCCCCAGCCAACCATCAGCAGTACGGCCACCGCTACCAGCAGCTCCCTCATGTGCCGTCTGAACCAATGCGACAGTGCCACGTGTCTGCTCTCCTTCGCGGGGCTCAGCTTGCGCGCAGCCGCGCCGCAACGTCTGGCTGCGCAGTCTGTGATATCAGTCCGGTCTGCGGCGGGCGAGCGGGCATCATACCGCACCGTACCCTGTGCATCAACTCGCCAGCGGAAGGCATTGCTCAGTCTTTCGCCAGCGCTATCCTGCAGAACCGCCGCTTGCCCACGTTCAGCACCATGCCGTCCTGCACCTGAACGTCGGCCGTCGGGTCGTCAACGGCCGTCAGGTCGTCGGGCGGCCCCAGGCGCACGCCGCCCTGCTCGACGAGCCTGCGTGCCTGGCTGTTCGAGTCCGCGTAGCCGGCCCGGCGCAGCAACTCCACGATCCACACCTTGCCATCGGAGAGGGCGTCGGGCGGCAGCGGCAGTTCGTCCATGTCACGGGGCAGCTTGTGCTGGCGGAAGACGCGGTCGAACGCACGGCGTGCGCCCTGGACGGCTTCCTCGCCGTGGTAGCGGCGCACTATGGCGGCGGCCAGTTCCTCCTTGGCGTCGCGCGGGTGCACCTCCGAGCCCAGCAGATCGTCAATCCGCCCCAGCGACAGGTCGGTAGTCAGAATGAAGTACTTCTGCATCAGCTCGTCGCTGATGCTCATCGCCTTGCCGAAGATAGTCTTGGGGTCCTCCGATATGCCGATGTAGTTGCCTTTGCTCTTGGACATCTTCTCGACGCCGTCCAGCCCCTCCAGCAGCGGGTTGGTCACGGCAACCTGCGGCTCCTGGCCCACCTCGCGCTGGAGTTCGCGGCCCAGCAGGATGTTGAATATCTGGTCGGTCCCTCCCAGTTCGACGTCGCTGCGCACCATGACCGAATCGTACGCCTGCATCAGCGGGTATAGCAGCTCGTGCAGGCCGATGGGCTGGCCGGCGTCCATCCTCCTGGCGAAGTCGTCTCGCTCGATACATCGGGCCACCGTCAGTTTGGCGGCAAGCTGGATGACCTCCCCGAAGGTCATCTCGCCGAACCACTCACCGTTGTAGACAATCTCCGCCTCCTCCAGGTCCACGATCTTGCCGACCTGGTCCAGGTAGGTCTGTGCGTTCTCCAGCACCTCCTCGTGCGATAGCTGGGGACGGGTCTCGTTCGCCCCGCTCGGATCGCCCACGGTGGCCGTGTAGTCGCCGACGATCAGCACGGCATGGTGGCCCAGGTTCTGGAAAACGCGCAGCTTGTGCAGCGGCACAGCATTGCCCACGTGGATGTCCGGCGCGGTGGGGTCCAGACCCAGCTTCACACGCAGCGGCTCGCCCGTCTCCAGGGACCGCCCGATCTTGTCGATCAGTTCCTGCTCGGGCACGATGTCCGCCGCGCCGCGACGGATCTGCTCCATCTGTTTCTCGATAGCATCGGTGCTCGCATCCATCGTCACGCTCGCTCAATCAGAGGGCAGCAGTTGAGGCGAAGGAGTCACAGTCTAACTGCTTCGGGAGGCTTTTGCACGTTGAAGGCGTGGACTCAGTTCAGCATTTGGGGCGTACGCAGCAGTACGAGTTCCAGCCCGTTGTACAGGCTGTGGAGAACCACCGCGGCCCACAAACTGCCCGTGTACTCGAATGCAGTGGTGAACACCACCGAGAGCACGATCAGGTGGAAGAAGCCCGGCGGGTAGAAGTGGCACAGCGAGAAGACCACGCCCACCACCAGCGCCGCCGCCACCGGGCCCAGCCGGTCCCTGAGGGGCAGGTACAGTATGCCCCTGAACAGCACCTCTTCGGCCACGGGCGCCAGCACCACCGCCATCACCCCGGCTGCAAGCAGCACGGGCCCGCTCTCGGCCTCGGAGATCAGGATACCTATCTGCTGGCGCGGCAGCTCGCTCCAGCTCGAACCGAAGTACTCCAGCACCGCAGCCGCCGCGCGGGTCAGGCCCACGTAGGCGACTGCACCCACCACCGCCGCCTTCACTGCCGTGCCCAGCCCGCGCCGGGCCGGCCAGACCAGCCCCAGCGCCCGCCGCACCGTGGGGCGGGGGCCCTCCCGCATGGCGCGCACCAGTGCGACGGCGATGACCAGGATGGCCCCGTCACTGATGGCGCCGACCACCACCAGTTGGCCCAACCCCTGTTCGCGCGCGCTCAGAAGGACGCCCAGCACCGCCTGCAGCCCCGCGAAGGCTACCAGCAGCGCGACACCCTCGAAGATGCCCCACGGGACATCCCGCGGGAGGAGGTCCGGAGCGGGACCCGACGCCGACGGCGCGCTGTCTGCCGACCCGCGATTCATGTGCAGGTGACCCAGACCTTCCGGGAACGGGGACCGTCAAACTCGCAGAAAAACACCCCCTGCCACCTGCCCAGCGCCAGCCGGCCATCGCGGATGGGCACCATGCAGGAGCAGCCGACCAGGCTGGACTTGATGTGCGCCGCGCTGTTGCCCTCCATGTGCGCGTAGTTGTCCTCGAACGGCACTATGCTGTTCAGCTCCTTCAGGATGTCCTTGCGCACGGTGGGGTCGGCGTTCTCGTTGATCGTCACGCCGGCTGTCGTGTGGGGCACGTAAACCATGCAGACGCCCTCCTCGAGGCCGGAGGCGGCCACCGCTTCCTGCACGCGGGAGGTGATCTCGGTGAACTCCGTCTTCGAGCGCGTGTTGACACTGAGTATGTCCATGGCGCAGTTCCTTCTTGAGGGGCAAAAGTGGTGCACACACGCCGATGGCCGGCTTATAGCAGAACTGTCGCGCGCAATCAACCGGCCCGTCAGGGTCATTCAAAAGTCGTCAGCAGCGCACGTTCCCCCGGCCCAGAACCCGCACAGTGTGTAGCCCAGCCGCCCTCGGCTGGGGGCAGAAGACGGATCACGGCCGAGGGCGGCCGTGCCACATAGGCCAGGTCCCTTCTCGGGCAGCAACTCGGCAGTTCAAGTCGGTTCAGTCAGAGAATTGAATGGCCCTGCCGGCCCGCCGGCGCGCTTGACGCGCGCAGAGCGCAAAGCCCACAATGCGGCGATGCAGCCGGCGAAGGAAAGCAACGAACCCGAAGTCATCCTTGTCAGTGCGTGCCTGCTGGGCCTTCCCACGCGCTGGGACGGCGACGACCGGCAGCGGGAGGAGGCGGTGCGCCTCGCGGCACACTGCCATCTTGTCCCGGTCTGCCCCGAACAGGCGGGCGGGCTGCCGACGCCGCGGGATCCGGCCGAGATCACCGAAGGCGACGGGCCGGCAGTCCTCGACGGCGCGGCCCGCGTGCTCAACACGGCCGGGGTTGACGTGACCGACAACTACCGGCGGGGCGCGCAGACGGCCGCCCGGCTGGCCGAGCTGACAGGCGCACGGCGGGCGCTGCTGAAGGAAGGGAGCCCGTCCTGCGGCGTCAGCCGCATCCGCCGCAACGACAATGATGTGCGTGGCTGTGGAGTGACCACCGCCCTGCTCAGGCGCAAGGGGATCGCGGTTGAAGGAGTCGAATAGCACGGGCAACTCCTCCGCTCGGGCCTACCCGCCCGGCCGGCGGCCGGGCCCACTTCGGCGTCTCTACGAGTGGACGCTGCATTGGGCGGAGACCCGCTATGGTGCCTGGGCCCTGCTGGGGCTGGCCTTTGCGGAGGCATCCTTCTTCCCGATCCCGCCGGACGTGCTGCTGATTGCGATGGGCCTGGGTGCGCCGCGCAAGTCCCTGCGCTATGCCGCCGTGTGCACGCTCGGCTCGGTGCTGGGCGGCGTGCTGGGCTATGCGATCGGCATGTTCTTCTTCCAGACGGTCGGCCAGCCGATCCTGGAACTCTATCACTATACCGAGCAGTTCCAGCGGCTGAGCGCGGCCTTCGGTCGGCACGGGTTCCTCTACATATTCGCCGCCGCGCTCACGCCAATCCCCTACAAGGTGTTCACCATAGCGGCCGGCGTCTGCCACGCACAGGTGCCCCTGGGTGTGCTGCTGGTGGCCTCGGTGGTCGGGCGGGGGGCCAGGTTCTTCGTCGTGGGCCTGCTGTTCCGCGTCTGGGGTCGGCCCATCAAGCGGTTCATAGACAGGTATTTTAACCTGCTGACAGTGCTTTTCGTGCTCCTTTTGGTGCTGGGTTTCCTGTGTGTTAGAATCTTCTCCGGCTGCCAGCTCAGCACGGGCAGCACGGCGGCCCAGCCAGGACGCGCTCCGCAACAGGGGGACAGCCGGACCATGCTCTCAGAGGACGCCCGACAAACGCTGCTGGGGATCGCCCGCCGCGCCGTCGAGGCGGCGGTGCGCGGCCGGCCCATACCCGAGGGCGAGACCGACCATCCGGAGCTTCAGCAAGCGCAGGGCGCCTTCGTCACGTTGCGCACGGGCGGCCAACTGCGCGGGTGCATCGGCCAGTTCATCGCCGAGCAGCCGCTGTGGCGGGTGGTGCGGGAGATGGCCCACAGCGCCGCCACGCGGGACCCCCGCTTCCTCGGCCGCCAACTGCGCCCGGAGGAGCTGGACGAGCTGGAGGTGGAGATCTCCGTCCTCTCCCCGCTCCGGCCGGTGGAGAACGTCATGGAGGAGATGGAACTCGGCACGCACGGAGTCTACATCAAGCAGGGCCTCCGCTCGGGCTGTTTCCTGCCCCAGGTGGCTGACGAGACGGGTTGGGGCAAGGAGGAGTTCCTGGCGAACTGCTGCGCAGGCAAGGCCGGCCTGGCCCCGGACGCCTGGCAGGATCCCGCCACCGAGGTGTACGTGTTCACGGCGGAGATCATCGAGGAAGGCGGCGAGCAGGCAGGCGGATAGCCGCGCGCTTTTTCGCTTCGGCCCGGCGCAACTCTCCCGGTATAATGCGGGAGCCGTGAGCGGCCTGTTGAGAAACCGGTAGGTCCGGCGTCCCGCCGGACAAGGGGCGGCGGGACACGCCGCGCCTACCCAACCAGAGAATGGTTGCTGAGACACTGCAGCGTCTCTCAACGGTGTGTCGCGGCGGGCAACACGTGGCATCGGGATAGGTGGCCGGATGTCGCTGACCAAACAGATACCGGCGTGGGCGACTCTGGGGAATGCCGCGGCGGGTTTCGCCGCCTGCGCGCTGGTGGTCGCCGGCCGCCCCGAGCTGGCCGCGCTCATGGTGCTGGTCGCCGTTCTGCTGGACAGCCTGGACGGCGCCCTGGCGCGATCTCTGGACGCTGTCAGTGAGTTCGGGGGGCAGTTGGACTCCCTGGCGGACGTCATATCCTTCGGCGTCGCGCCGGCTGTGCTGGCCGGTTCACTGCTTCCCCCGGGTGGCGGCCCGCTTGCATGGGGGCTGGTCGCCCTCTATCCCCTCTGCGCCACGTGGCGGCTGGCGCGCTACAATGTCTTCCACGCAACGCACGCCGACGATGAGAGCGAGTTCAGCGGGCTGCCCTCGACGGGCGCCGGCGCCGGGGCAGTGACGGCCATCGTGCTGGACCTGCGCCTGCTGGAGGGCCACGCGCTGCTGGGCGCCAGCTTTCTGCCCACCCTGATGGCCCTGCTCGGCCTGCTGATGGTCAGCCGCGTCCCCTACAAACACGCCGGCGCCATCATCAGCCGGCTCAGGCCGGCGGTCGCCATCCTCTTCGGCGCCGCGTTCGTGGCGGGCACGCTTCTGTGGCACTACGAGATACTGTTCTTCGCCCTCATGTGGAGCTACGTCCTCTACGCCCCGCTGCTCGCCGCCGGCCAGAAGATCCTCGCCCTCCGCCAGGCGTAGTACCCGCGCGCCGCGCAAGAGCCGCCGCATCGTCTCCGCCGTCGGTGTTCTGGAGGGCAAGATGTCGACGATATGCCCAGGGTCATTCAATTCTCTGACTGAACCGACCTGAACTGCCGAGTTGCTGCCCGAAAAGGGACCTGGCCTATGTGGCACGGCCGCCCTCGGCCGTGATCCGTCTTCTGCCCCCAGCCGAGGGCGGCTGGGCTACACTCTGTGCGGGTTCTGGGCCGGGGGAACGTGCGCTGCTGACGACTTTTGAATGACCCTGCGATATGCCTTGATATGTGGCGGCTCCAAAGGCTATGATTGCAGCCGGTAGGAGCCGCCGCCGGGCGCTTCGGGTCGCGGCGCAACGGCTCTGTGGGTGTGGGTTCTACTCTCGGCTCTGCAGGAGGTGCGACATGGACGCCCTTATGTCTATCGCCTGGCTGGCCGTGGTGGTGTTTGAGATCGCGGCAATCTGGCGGGTGTTCTCCAAGGCGGGCCAACCCGGCTGGGGAGCGCTCATCCCCATCTACAACGTCTACTGCCTCCTACAGATAGCCGGCCGGCCGGGCTGGTGGCTGCTGCTGTTCTTCATTCCCGTGGTGAACATGATCGTCGGCATCATCGTGGCGCTGGACGTAGCGCGCAACTTCGGCCAGAGCGCCGCCTTCGGCATAGGCCTCATCCTCCTCCCCATCATCTTCTACCCCATCCTCGCCTTCGGCAGCGCCCAGTACGGCGGCGTACCGGCGTGAGCAGCGCCTTCCCCCCTCTGCACCTTCAGCGCCGCGCCGGCTTGCGCGGACGGGGGCCGGACGCTACACTTGTTTCGGTCGCCCCAACGACAAGCGTCGAGGACAACGACAGCGACATGTACCGGTCTAAGATGGCGCTCACCTACCCGTTCGAGTTCATGCTGGTCCCTGCTCAGCCTGCCCCGTGGCCGTCCGCCTGCGACACGGGCAGGAGTTCGGCAGCGCGGCGGGCGCCTGAACGCCCAATCAGCGGATGCGCCGACGCTCGCGGAACCCGGATCTCACCACAGGTATAGCGTGTGTACGCGATACACACTCTCCCGGGTTCGCCAACGGCCGGTGTCGTAGCAAATGCGACCACTCACTTCATCGCACAGCTCTGTACCGGCGGGAGAAGCCATGGGCCAGAACACGGAGGAACCACAATCAGCAGCTCACGTGACGCGAGCTACTCTCCAGGAATCTGACTACGACCGTAATGTCTTCGTTATGATTCGCTATGCTGATACGCCCGCACTGGAACGCATCGAGACCGAGGTGCGTACCGCACTGGCCGACGCGGGGCTCCAGGCACATCTTGCCAAAGACCGCTCCCATGTGCCGACCCATAAGTGGGAGAACATCCGGTTTTGCATGGAGCATTGCCGCTACGGCGTAGCTATCTACGAACAACTGGGGAATCTGCCTCTGAACCCCAACATCTCTCTCGAGCTGGGCTATATGCTGGGGCGTGGCAAGCAGTGCTTGATCCTGCGGGACGCCAATGCATCAG